>JAYUDQ010000395.1:0-4999 GCA_043739745.1 Acidimicrobiia bacterium
CGACGATGGCGTCGTGCAACTCCGAGGCCGACATCGGCGTCACAGCGTAGGTCGAGTCGCTCACCACAGGTCCGAGCGCCGGGTGCTGGAGGGGGAGGTCGTACTGGTCGGCGCGCAGCGTGGCCACCACGCGAAGCGATGCCGGGGCGTCGCCGACTTGCGCCAGGAGCTCGGCGAAGTGGTCACGGGTCACCCGGTCGGCGGCCAGCGTCCACAGCTCCTCGAACTGGTCGACCACCAGCACGAGCTGGCCCTCGGTCCCGACCAGCTCGCGGGCCACGTCCGTCAACCCGCCCGGTGTCCGCAGGCAGGCATCGATCGTGCCCTCATCCGCCGCCGTGGCCACGCGTCGGAGCGCGGACCGCAGCTCGAGCATCGGATCGACGCCCGGCACCATCGACACGACGAGGGCTCCGTTGCGCCGCAGCGCCGGGACCAGACCGGCGTGCACCAGCGAACTCTTGCCCGACCCCGAGGGACCGACAACGGTCACGAATGGTGTGCTCCCGACCCGATCGAGCAGCCGCGCCACCAGGTCGTCGCGACCGCAGAACTCGGCCGCGTCGGCCTCCTGGAAGGACCGGAGGCCCTTGTACGGATTGACCCCAGTCAGCCCGAGGCTCGCCAACGTCGGTGTCACCGACCGGCATGATTGGGCGCCGAGCGGCCGGCCCGTGGTACGGGCCAAGTCGACGCCGGCCAGTGCCGTGTGCCACGCCTCCACGAACTCGGCGATCGACGGGTAGCGGTCGTGGGGGTGCGGGGCCGTGGCCTTCGCCAGGACGGGGCTGACGAGCGCACCACCCTCGACGGCATCGTCGAGCGCCGGGACGGGCTCGCGCAGCTTCTCCAGTCCGAGTTCGGTTGCTGTGGTTCCGGCGAAGGGCGATCGGCCGCTCAGCGCCTCCCAGAGCACGACGGCGAGTGAGTACTGATCGGACGCCGGCGAGGCGGTCGCGTCGCGAAGCTGCTCAGGGCTGGCGTAGAGCGGCGAGCCTGCGGAACGCAGGTCGAGGTCGCCGTCGCCGGCACCGAGTTGGGCGATGCCGAAGTCGGCCAGGTAGCTGTTGTCCGCCTCGTCGAAGAGGATGTTGGCGGGTTTCACGTCCCGGTGGACGACGCCCAGGGCATGGGCGGCCATCAGTGCACCGCCCAACTCGTCGACCAAACGACCGGCTTCGGCCAGGCCGCGTGGACCCTTGGCTTCGCGGTCGATCAGCGAGCCACCCCGGAGGAGCCGGAACACCAGGAAGGCAACCCCTGGTCGGCGCCAGAAGTCGTACAGCGGCACGACGTGGGGATGCTCGATGCGGGCCACGAGCTGGGCCTCGGCCTCGAACCGCTGCACGAACCTGGGATCATCGGCAAGCTCGGCGCGGACCACTTTGACCGCGACCTCCCGGCCGACACTGGGTTGGATGGCACGGTAGACGGACCCGAAGGCGCCCTCGCCGATGACCTCCGCCAGCTCGTAGCCGGGCAACGCCATGGCGGACCCGGGGGCAGTGAGGGGTCGCCCTGAGCGATGCGATGATCCAGCTCGACCAGGGCATCCGACGGATCGAGCCCGGTCTCGTCGGCGAGGTACTGCCGGAACCGCTGGAATGTCCGCAGCGCCTCGGCCTGACGCCCGCCGAGGTACAGCGCCCTCATCAGGAGGCCCACGAAATGCTCCCGCAGAGGCTGGTCGGCCACGAGGACCTGGATCTCGACGACGGCATCCGCGTGGCGGCCGCTGTCGATCAATGCCGCGGCCCGCTCACCGAGCGCGAGGAGGCGCAACTCCTCGAGCCGTCCGGCGACCGCCAGGAGCCACCACTCGTTGGCATCGTCGCCGTAGGCCCGGCCCGACCAGTAGCCGAGCGCCCGGTCGTACGCGGCCACCGCATCGGCGGCTCCGTCGACTCGGGCCTCGGCCAGCGCCAGCTCGAAGTCGGTGGCGTCGAAGCTCGCCCCGTCGAGCGCCAGTTCGTAGCCGTGCTCCCGAGTGACGAGATGCTCCTCGCCGATGGCGGAGCGGAGCCGCGAGACGTAGCTCATCACGGTCCGACGGGCGCCCTCGGGCGCGTCGTCGTGCGACCAGACCGACTCGACCAACCGGTCGGCGCTGACGACCGTGTCGTGGTTGGCCAACAACGCGGCAAGCAGCCGCCGCTGCTGCGGGCCTCCGAGCGCGATCGGGTGGCCGTCCGCCAAGGCGCCGACGGTCCCCTGCAGCACGGTGAAGCGAACCTCCGCCCGGACGTCGACTCGTCCGGTCTCAGACACCGGCCGCCCCGACGAGGATCGAGTGCAGGCGATGGCGGCCGTCGAGCCCCTTGAACTGAACCTCTCGGGTGTCCCCGAAGCGGAGGTCCCCTCGCGATTCGACGATCTCGCGCACGAGCGAAGACACGAGGATCTCGCCACCATGGGCCTGGTTGGCTATGCGGGCCGCCAACAAGACCGGTCGCCCGAACAGGTCGTCGTCGTCCACTATCGCCTCTCCCGTGTGCATACCGATCCGGATCCGCAGCGCCTCAGTCGGGTGCGACCGGCCGTGGGCCTCGAGGCTCCGCATGATATCAATCGAGCACAGCACGGCCGAGCGGGCGCTGGGGAACGCCAGCATGAAGCCGTCACCCAGCGCCTTGACCTCGATACCTCCACTGCGCTGGACGTGGCGGCGCACGAGGCGGTTGTGCACCGCCAGTAGCGCCATCCACCGCTCGTCGCCGACTGCGACCGCCCGACGTGTCGACTGCTCGATGTCGGAGAACACGATGGTCAGCGTCCCGCCGGAAGTGAGCATCGACGGCAACGGGTCGGCCGTGGCCGCTGCCGCCACGACGTCGATCGAGGTGCGACGGAGCGGATCGCCGCCGCTGTCGGCTACCCGCTCCGTGGCGTCGTCGAGTTCGAGGCGACAACGGCCGAATTCCACCACATCGCCCGGCTGGAGGACGACGGCGCCGACCAGCATCGAACCCCCGACCGATGTGCCGTTTGTGCTGCCGAGGTCCTGCACGGACAGCCGGCCACCGACGGCACTCAGACGCAAGTGCCGACGTGAGAGCAGCGGATCGCCGAGGAGCAGGCCGTCACAATCCCGTCCTATTTCCAGCGGTCGTCGCACGACGACGTGCAGCGGGGCTCGCCCCGGTTCGGTGATCGTGACCGTCGGTTGCATGATGGTCACGGCGATCCCCGATCGGCTCACCCGGCCGGCGGGGCGGGCACCTCGAGCCCCAGCGTGTCGATGCCGCAGCGGTCCGGGTCATCCCAGGTGGCGCTGCACACCGTGCGGACGGACGGGAACTGAATGGCGCCAGGGTGCGTGTAGGTCCCGTCGTAGATCGTCCGCCCGCCCTCCTCGCGCACGCCGGTGACGTGGAATGCGAACTCCTTGTCGAAGTCCCCCGCATCCGGGCATTCGGGGAAGCCCTCGGACCGCACGTAATTGACGGTGAACTCGGTCGGACTCGTCGCATCGGTGACGGTCCAGTCGTACACGTCCGAGACGCACCACGTATCTGCGGTGCGCCATAGCCCCATGGCGGCCCAGTCGCCGACCTGGAAGAACATCGTCGTGGCGAGAGGCGCCGGGGCGCCGCCGATCACGTCGAGTTGAACCCCCTGGAAGTCGGCAGCGATCTGCTCCTTCAGCGTCGGTGGCTCCGTCGTGGCCGGCGCCTCGGTCGTCGTTGGTGCCTCGGTCGTCACTGGCGCTTCGGTCGTCGTTGGCGCTTCGGTCGTCGTTGGCGCCTCGTTCGCTGCGGGCGCCTCGGTCGTCGCTGTCGGGCCGCTCGTCGTGTCCGAGCTGCTCCGTTGGCCGGACGAACAGGCGGATCCGGCGAGGGCGATGGCTATGACCAGGGCGATCAGCTTGGCAGGGGGGCGTGGCGTTGTGGACATGGTGCTCCTCGTATCGGTGCGTTGATGGACTCCACCGATCTTCGGAGACGGCGTCTGCAGATCGTCTGCAACATGCTGGGACGGGGCGCGAAGGCGACGGGTCGGCGAGCACCGGTCACACGTCGATGGGGTCGTGAGCTGGTTCGATCTGCCAGGCACCGGCCTTCATCACGCATTCCCCCAGCTCCACGTTCTCTGCCATCTACCAGGTCTTTTGCGGCGAATGGACGGGGGAACACTCCCTCGTCCACTACACCAGGTCACGAAGCGCTCGACATTCGGAGACCGGTGGCGCCGGGGCATCTTCGACGCCGGGTGGGTCCGGATCCCAAGATCCACCGTTGAGATCGACGGACAGCAACGAGCACGCCCAGGCTGCGCGCGGCGGCTCTCAGAGGGCGCAAACAGGTACGGCGCGCTCGGGATCAATGGGTGTATAGTTAGCCGCATGCCGAAGATGCAGGTCTACCTGCCAGATGAGTTGTACGAGAAGATCAAGTCACAAACTGCACGCCTGAACGTTTCGGGCATCCTGCAGGACGCCCTCGCGCAACGCCTTGACCAGCTCGAACGACAAGACGCGCTCGCCGCCGCCGTCGACTCCTACACCGCCGAGTTCGGCGTGTTCTCCGACGAGGAACTAAACCGGCAGGCAGAAGCCGACCGGAAGCAGACGGTGCGCCCACGAACCAAGAAGAAGGCGTCCTCGGCCGCATGAGCAGATTGGTCCTGGACGCCGGTGCATTCATTGCCCTTGACCGGAACGACAGATCTATGTGGGCCCGCCTCGCCATCGCGCATCAATCCGAACAACAGATCCTGACCCACGCCGGGATAGTCGGGCAGGTATGGCGGCGCCCCGCCCGTCAAGCACGTCTCGCTCAAGCACTGAAGGGCGTCGACGTCCGCTCCCTCACCGTCGAACTCGCCCAAGCTGCGGGACTCCTGCTTGCCGCCACCGGACGAGACGATGTCCACGACGCCGCTCTCGCCCTCGTGTGCGAGCCAAATGACACCCTCCTCACCAGTGACATCGACGACCTGGCCGCGCTCCTCACCGAACGCCGAATGTCCTCCGTCGGAATGATCAGAGTCTGAGGCTGCG
>JAYUDQ010000396.1:0-1819 GCA_043739745.1 Acidimicrobiia bacterium
GAGCTCGTCCAGATGCTGACCGACGACGTGCTGCGAATCCACGATCCGGCGCGAGCCGCTCGGCGATTCGCTGATGTCGTTCGATCGATCGGGATCCCCGAGTCGCTGGGGCGTCTCGACGCGCTGATGTTGCGTACTGGCGCCCGCATCGTCCCCCGTGCTCCGCGAGTCCTGATGCCCCTCGTCGTCCGCCGCGTCCGCAACGAGACCAAGGGCGTCGTGCTGTCGTCTCTCGACCCGGCATTCGCCGATCACGTCCGAGTTCGACGGGCCGAGGGCGTCGGCCTCAACATCAATGTTCTCGGTGAGGCGATCCTGTCGAATGCCGAAGCAGCGGAGCGGCTCTGCGCTGTCCGCGCCTGCCTCGGCCGTGATGACGTGAACTATGTCTCGGTCAAGATCTCAGCGCTGTGTGCGAATCTCGACCCTCTCGCGTTCGACGATGGCGTGACCCGCGTCAGCCACAGCCTTCGCCTGTTGTACGCCGACGCGCTGTCATCCCAGCCGGCGAAGTTCGTCAACCTCGACATGGAGGAATTCAAGGATCTGGCGCTGACGGTGGCCGCATTCACGGCGGTTCTGGACGAATTGCAGTTCGAGAAGATGGATGCTGGGATCGTCCTGCAGGCCTACCTCCCGGAGTCCCACGAAGCGCTCGAGCAGCTCGGTCAGTGGGCGCTCCGACGACATCAGCGCCAAGGTGGTCGGATCAAGATTCGTCTGGTCAAGGGCGCGAACCTGGCGATGGAGCGCGTCGATGCCGAGATGCACGGCTGGAACCAGGCGCCCTATCCGACGAAGTCCGATGTCGATGCCAGCTACAAGCGGTTGCTGGAATCGGCGCTGCGTCCGGAGTGGGCCGACGCGGTCCGCGTCGGGCTGGCCAGCCACAACCTGTTCGACATCGCGTGGGCACTGGTCATCCGGGACCGTCTTGCCGATCCGGCGCAACTCGAGTTCGAGATGCTCGAAGGCATGGCCCCCGCACAGGCTCGAGCCGTCAACGGCGCGGCGCATGGCCTGCTGCTGTACGCCCCCGTCGTTGCTCCGAACGAGGTCGATTCAAGCATCGCCTATCTCTCCCGTCGGCTCGACGAGAACACGTCGCCGGACAACTTCTTGCGTGCACTGTTCACCCTGAAGCCTGGCACGCCCGAATTCGACGACCAGGCTGACCGATTCCGCCAGAGTGTCGCCGAGCGCCACACGATCACGTCCGACAGCATCAGGGCTCGGCCGTTGGCGTCCTACGGGGCCACCGGCTTCGTCAACTCGCCGGAGTCCGACTTCACCATGCCGGCCGTCCGAGCAGGGCTTGCCGATTCGGTGGTTGCACGAGAAGTGGTTGCGCTCGGATCACCTCCGCACACGAGTCGCGTGGAGGAGATCGACGTCGTCGTCGACATCGCCAGCTCCGCGTCGATCCGGTGGGCGGCTGCACCCCTCGACGACCGGCGCAGACTGCTCGATTCTGTCGCCGACACGATGAGCCGTCAGCGGATGGTGACGTTGGCGATCATGGCCGACGAGGCCGGCAAGACCGTACGTGAGGGCGATCCCGAGGTGGGCGAGGCCATCGACTTCGCCCGCTACTACGGCACCGTCGGCGTGCAACAGATCGAGTCCCTGCGTGATGACGGGCTTTCGGTCGAGCCACGCGGAGTCGTGCTCGTGGTCGCCCCGTGGAACTTCCCGTACGCCATCCCAGCGGGCGGGGTCTGCGCCGCACTGGCCGCAGGGAATGCCGTGATCCTGAAGCCGGCACCGCAGACACGCCGCACCGCATGGGCCCTGGCCAACCAGATGTGGGACGCCGGCG
>JAYUDQ010000397.1:0-1818 GCA_043739745.1 Acidimicrobiia bacterium
AGCATCGTGGATCAGCCTTGCGTCGTTGGGGTTGCCGTGGGTGAGTGTGTCAGGGAGGAGCGAAGCGACGGAAGGACGCCTCGAACCCCAAAGAGGCGCCCGGCACGGCATGTGAAGGGGTGCCAAAGCGAAGCGGAGGCGGGGCCCGGCGCCATAGGAGTTCAGAATTGCCGCAGCATGCGGACGTCGTTGTCGAGGAAGTGGCGCAGGTCCTCGATGTCGTGCCGGTTCATGGCGAGTCGGTCGATGCCGAATCCCCACGCGAATCCGGTCCATTCCTCGGGGTCGATGCCTCCGGCCTTCAGTACGTTCGGGTGGACCATGCCGCAGCCGCCGAGCTCGATCCACCCGGTCTGCGAGCACGTCTTGCAGCCCGATCCCGAGCAGAACGGACAGGTGATCTCGAACTCGGCGCTCGGCTCGGTGAACGGGAAGAAGCCCGGTCGTAAGCGCGCTTTCAGATCCTTCCCGAAGTAGGCCTTGATGAACGTCTCGATCGTCCCGGCCAGGTGCCCGAGCGAGATGTCCTTGTCGATGACCAGCGCCTCGATCTGGTGGAACGTGGCCAGGTGGCGGGCATCGGGCGTGTCGCGCCGGTAACAGCGGCCGGGCATCACCGCGTAGATCGGCGGCTTCTGCTGCTGCATCAGACGGATCTGCATCGGCGACGTGTGCGTGCGGAGCAGCACCTGCTCCTGCTCGCCGAGCTCGAGAAAGAATGTGTCGTGCATCGTGCGGGCCGGATGCGCAGGCGGGAAGTTGAGGGCTTCGAAGTTGTACCAGTCGGTCTCGGCTTCGGGCCCGTGGAAGACCTGGAAGCCCATGCCGACGAAGATGTCCTCGAGCTCGTGCATGGTGTTCGTGATCAGGTGCTCATGGCCCTGCCCCGTTGTTCCGAGGCGCTCGGTGAGGTCGAGCCGGTCAGCCTCGAGCGTTGCCGTACGGGCGTCCTCGGTCAGCGCGGCGCGGCGTTGTGCGAGTACGGCGACGATTGCCGCGCGGGCCTCGTTGATCGACGCCCCCGTGCGCTTGCGCGCGTCGGCATCGAGCTTCCCGAGCGTCTGGTTGAGCAGCGTGAGCGGTGCCTTCTTACCGAGGCAGTCCACCTCCGCATCCTTCAGCGATTCGAGCGTGGAAGCACCGGCGAACGCGGCCAGCGCCTCACGTTGGATCGTGGCCAGGTCGTCAGCGTTCACGGTCTGCTCAGCCTCTTGCGTCGGTGGTGAATGTCGGGCGTGAAATGTCGGATGTGCATGTCGGTGAATACCGAACGGGAGAGTCTGCCCCATGCGAGGTGTCACCGGCCGCGCCGCTGCCGGGCGGCCTCGAAGCACAGGACGGCGGTGGCCATCCCGACGTTCAGCGATTCCGTACGGCCGGCCATGGGAATGGTCACGAGTGCATCGACCGCCGCGGCCAGCTGGGGTGGGAGGCCGTGTGCCTCGTTGCCCATCACGATCCCCGTCGGGCCGGTGAGATCGGCTTCGTCATAGACGACGGCCCCGCGGCCGAGTACCGACGTGGCCCACATGCGGACACCCCAGTTCCGCAACGTCTCGAGCACGTCCTCCGGGGAGCCGGCCGAGACGACAGGCACATGGAAGAGCGCGCCGGCGGAAGCCCGGACCGTCTTCGGATTCGTCGCCTCGACCGATCCTTCGCACAGCACAACGCCCACGGCTCCCGAGGCCTCGGCACTTCGGATCACCGTGCCGGCATTGCCGGGGTCGCGCAGATCCACGCCTACGACGACGAACCCCCCGGCCCGCAACGGCGATTCAAGCGCTTCCAGGGGGGTTTCCGGCCGTGGTGCCACGG
>JAYUDQ010000398.1:0-12222 GCA_043739745.1 Acidimicrobiia bacterium
CCGGCCACCACGCAACAATCAACGCCGCGACGATCGCCGCGACGGCGGCGCTTGCCGCGTTCCATCGGGCCGAATCAACCGGTCAGGGCGCACATGTCGATTTCTCGGTGTTCGCCGCCGCTTCGAAGATGACGGAGACGGCACCCGTCAGCGCGTCCTATCAAGGAGTGAACGCCTCCCGGCTTGGCGTGAAGATCGTGGTGCCCTGGAACATCTACCGGTGCGAGGACGGTCTCATCCAGTTCATCTGCCCCGAAGAAGAACAATGGCGGGCCTTCGTGACGCTGATGGGCGATCCCGACTGGGCCCATCTCGAGGTGTTCGCAACCGGAGCCGCCCGCCGCCAGAACGTGGATGTCCTCGAGGTGTACCTGGCCGAGTGGATGGCCGGACAGCGAGTGGAGGAGTTGTGCAGTGCTGCGCAGGCGGGGCACATCTGCATTTCGCCGGTCAACACCATCCGGCAACTCGAGGTCGACCCGCATTTCCGGGAGCGGGGCTTCTTCGCCGACTCGCCTGATGGGCTGCGGGTGCCGGGACCGGGCTTCCGGATCGACCGGACGTGGTGGGCGCTACGACGAAACGCGCCCGCGCCGGGTGAACACAACGGCGAGCGCTGGCAGGCTCGGGCGGTGGCAGCCGGCGTCACCGCGGCCGGCCTGCGGGAGCCCCCGGAGACGGCACCACTTCCGCTTGCGGGTGTCCGCGTCTGCGACTTCAGCTGGATCTGGGCCGGACCATTCTGCACGCAGGAGCTGGCACATCTCGGTGCCGATGTGATCAAACTCGAGTCGCCGTTTCACCTCTGCATGTTCCGGCGGTTGCCCTATGCGCCTGCTGGCATGGCGCTCACTCCGGATACCGCGGGCGTGTTCCACCTGTACAACTCCGACAAGCGAAGCGTCGGGATCGATCTCGGAAATGCTGCGGCACGGGAAGTCATAGAGCGGCTGGTGTCCATCAGCGATGTCGTCGTCGACAACTTCGGGGTCGGCACGATGGCGAGGTTGGGCTTCGGCCCCGACGACCTCCGCCGCATCAACCCCGGGGTCATCGTCGTGTCGCTGTCGGGATACGGCCAGGACGGCCCCAATGCCCACTACATGGCCTACGGGCCCGTCGGCGGGGCGGTCGCCGGTCTGTACTCGGCCAACGGATACGAAGGTGGCGAGCCGAGCGAGACCGGCATCGCCATCGGTGATCCGGGTACGGGCATCGCTGCCGCGTGGGCGGTGGTTGCCGCGATCGTAGCTCGGCGTCGAACCGGCGAGGTGGCGACCATCGACGTGGCGATGGTCGAGGCGGTCGCGGCAACCACCGGTGAGCTCTGGATGGAATACCGCTCCGCGGGCCGCCTTCCCGTGCCGATGGGCAACCACGACCCGGTCTGGTGTCCGCACAACTGCTACGCCGCCGCCAGGGAAGACCACTGGGTCACCATTGCCTGCACCACCGAGGATTCGTGGCGGGCGTTGTGTTCGGTGGTCGATCCGGCCCTCGGCCAAGACACCCGATTCGCCACCGCCGAGGGACGCAAGCAGCACGAGGCCGAGCTCGATTCGCGCATCAGTGCGTGGACGTCGAACCGTGATCGCTGGGAGGTGACCCGCTTGCTCCAGAGCGTGGGGGTGGCGGCGTTCCCGTCGCTTTCACCGCTCGATCTGTGGGGAGGGGACGCACAGTTGGAAGCGATCGGCATGCTCGAACGGCCTGAGCATCCCGCGGTCGGGGAACGCACTATTCCCGGAATCCCGTGGCGATTGAGGCCCGGCCCGAACGGACTGCGCCGCCCGGCACCGCTGCTCGGACAGCACACCGTCGAGGTCCTCACGGATCTGCTCGGCTACTCGCTCGACGAGGTCGAACGCCTCGTAGACGCGGAGGCCGTTCGCAGTGCCGACGTGCCCCACCCGCCAGACGTCAAGACGTCGCCGGGCCGATAGCGTTACCGGGCCGACTGCGTTCCGGCGACGGTTACCTCGGGGTGCCGGCGCGGGCACCCCGTTCCAGGATCGTCTCCACATGGCGCATGTGCGCGGCGTCGACGAGCATCCCGTCGAGGCTGATCGCGCCGGTACCCCCGTCGGCGGCGGCGCGATACGCCTCGCTCGTCCGCTTGGCCCAGGCGAACTCCTCGGCCGTCGGTGAGAAGACCTCGTTGGCGATGGCGATCTGACTGGGATGGATGGCCCACTTCCCATCGAAGCCGAGCGCGCTCGCCTGCTCGCATTCGCGCCGGTAGCCCTCGGGGTCCTGGAACGCCGGATAGGGCGCGTCGATGGCGTCGATGCCAGCGGTTCGTGCCGCGACGACGACCTGGCAGCGGGCGAAGTGCCAGAAGTCGCCCGGGTACGGAAACGTGGGCTGGAAGTTCGTGTCGACCCGGGCGTGCAGCGATGCGGAGAGATCGCCGGCTCCGAGGATCACGGCCTCGAGACGCGTACTGGCGGTAGCGATCTCGACCGCGTTGGCCACGCCTTCGGCTTCTTCGATGAGCACCTCGAGGCCGATGCGCTTGCGCAGCCCGAGCTTCGCCTCCAACTGGCTCAGCAGGACATCGAACCACCAGACATCACGGGCACGGCGGGCCTTCGGGATGATGAGAACGTCGAGCGACTCGCGGGCACCGGTGACGATCTGGACCACGTCGTCGTGGCACCAGATCGTGTCGAGCCCGTTGACCCGCACCGCACGGGTGGTAGTCCCCCAGTCCTGCGTCGTGAGGGCGGTCACCGCATTGGCGCGAGCCTCGATCTTGGCGCTGGGCGCGCACGCATCTTCGAGATCGAGGAAGACGAGGTCAGCGCCGGAGCCAGGCGCCTTGCCGAGCATCTTGGGGCTGCTGGCCGGGGTGGCGAGCTCGGAACGGCGAACACGGTGCATTTGATGCTCCTTCAAGAGTGGTTCTCACAACGTCGGTGACGCCGGGTTTCAGCGCGGCGGTCAGATCACGCCGGCGGCCCGTAGCTCAGCGAGGCGCGCCTCATCAAGGCCGAGCAGTCCCGCGTACACCTCGTTGTTGTGCGCACCGACGGCCGGCCCGAGGAAGTCGACACGGGTCGGCGTGGCCGACATCCGGCACGTCGGTGCCTGCACCCGCATGATGCCGAGCTGATCGTCGTCGATGGACAGGTAGGTGCCGCGGGCCAGGAGATGCGGATCGTCCAGCAGTTGCTCGGCGTCGTAGACCGGCGCCGCCGCGCACTCGTGCGCCTCGAACACCGCCATCACGTCGGCGAGCGACCGCTCCGCGATCCATGCCGCGACAAGCGTGTCGATCTCCGACGCATGCGCGAGCCGCCGGAGCGGATCGACGTAGTCGGGGTCGTCTGCCAGGTCCGGACGCCCGACCGCTCTGAAGGCCCTCTGCGCGATGGCCGGCGTCGCACTGGACATGGCCACCCACCGTCCGTCTGCGGTCGGATAGGCATTGCGCGGAGCGCTGGTGTCCCACCGGTTCCCGATCCGACCCGGGCTCCAACCCAACTGGTCGAAGGTCAGCGTGGCCGATTCGATGAGACGGGCCAGCGGCTCGATGAGGTTCACGTCGATGTGCTGCCCTGTACCGCCGGAGACGTCCCGATGGTGCAGTGCCGCCAGCACTGCGCTCGTTGCCGCCAACGACGCGACACCGTCGGCAAGCATGAACGGCGGCAGCGTGGGCGGGCCTCCGGCCTGACCCGTGATGTGCGCGAAACCGCTCATGGCCTCGGCCAGGGTGCCGAAGCCAGGACGATCGCTGGACGGTCCACCGGCGCCGAAGCCCGTGATGTGGACCACCACGAGGCGTGGATGGCGGAGCGTCAGCGAAGCCGGTTCAAGCCCCCACCGTGCCAACGCGCTCGGCCTGTTGTTCAGGATCAGCACATCCGATTCAGCCAGCAACCGGTGGAACAGATCCTGGCCCTCGGCCTGGCGCAGGTCGAGCGTGATGCACCGCTTGTTGCGGCTGACGCTCTTCCATACCAGGCCGACCCCATCCGCCTGCGCGCCCCACTTCCGCAGCGGATCGCCGGCACCGGGCTGCTCGATCTTGATGACATCGGCGCCGAACTCGCCGAGCGCCGTGGCCACGAGTGGTCCCGCGGCCAGCGTGGCCGCGTCGATGACCCGGATGCCTCCGAGCGCACCGCCGCTCATGGCTTCTCCGCTGGGCGATACACCGAGTCCGGACGGTCGAGCCCAAGGTGGTCGCGCAGCGTCGTGCCGGCGTACTCACGCCGGAACAGGTTCCGCCGCTGCAGCTCTGGCACCACCATGCGCACCACGTCCTCGAACGCGCCCGGCATGTGCGTGGCGGCGAGCACGAAGCCGTCACATGCATCGTCGCTGAACCAGGCCTCCATCTGATCCGCGACCTGCGCTCCGGTGCCGACGAATCGTGGGCCCTGGAGAAGCGTTGCGCGAAGCCCGGCCAGGTCACGCAGCGTCACCTGATCGCCACCGATGTGGGCCCGCATGCTCTGCACGATGCCCCGCACGCCGGAGACGTTGGCGATGAGTTCGTCAGTGACCGGATCATCGAGGCCATGCGACGAGAAGTCGTAGTTCATCAGCTCGGACAGCAGTGTGAGCGACGCCATCGGGTGCACGAGGTCATTCAGGAACGTGGCTTCGCGCTCGGCCGCATGCGCTTCCGACTCCCCCACCACGGCGTAGACCATCGGGCAGATCTTCACCGATCGCGGATCCCGGCCGCTGGCTGCGATGCCTTCCTTCTGGTTGCGATAATGGTCCTTGGCCACTTGCAGGCCCGGGTCGCCGGTGAAGATCAGATCGGCCCATCGCGACGCGAAGTTCCGCCCACGACCCGAAGAGCCGGCCTGCAGGATGACGGGCCGACCCTGCGGAGAACGCGGCACGGTGAGTGGCCCTCGCACGGTGAAGTGCGTGCCCCGGTGATGCAGTTCATGGACGCGGTCGGGGTCGGCGAACACACCCGCCTGTCGGTCGAGGATCAGCGCATCGTCGTCCCACGAGTCCCACAGTCCAACGACCGCGTCGAGGAACTCGTCGGCGCGGTCGTAGCGCTCGTCATGGCCGAGATGGTGCGAAACGCCGAAGTTCTGCGCCTCGCTGTCGTTGACTGATGTGACGACGTTCCATGCGGCACGCCCGCCGCTCAGATGATCGAGCGAGGCGAACGTACGGGCCACGTGGAAGGGCGGGTAGTACGTCGTCGAGTACGTCGCGCCCAGGCCGATACGTGACGTCGTCCCGGCGAGAATGCCGAGCACCACGCTCAGATCGAGCTTCACGGGCCGAGCACCCCACCTGACCGCCTCGGCCACCGAGCCGCCATAGATGCCGGGCATCGCGAGCCGATCATCGAAGAACATCAGATCGAAGCAGCCCTGTTCGAGCAGTCGTCCTATGTTCGCGTAGTAGTTGGCGGTGAGGAACCCGTGGTCGGTGGCGGGGTGCCGCCACGAACCGGCATACACCGAGGCGTTGCCGGCCTGCATGAAGGCGACAAGGGCCATCTGCTCACCTGCTCGGTCGGACATGCCGGTTCCTCAGATCTGCTCGAGCGGCGGGCGTGCGCCGACGTCTGCATTCTCGGATGTTTCCTCGCAAGATGACAACCTGCACCGCCCGTCGACCGAACTGCAACCTGCAGACGACCTTGTGGCAGCATCGTCGTGAAGGCCGAGCCGACCGAAGGGTTCGGTGCGAGGGTTTGGGAGAGCGATGACCACCGTCATATCGGAACCGGATGCGCAGAACGTTTGGCGCCTCGAAACGCCAGGCAACGACGGCTGGCTGCGATCGGCCCGAGCGGACGCGGCCGACAAGTTCTTCATGGCCTCCGCCGATGGCCACGTGCAGGAGCCGAGCGACCTGTGGTCGACCCGGATGCCCTCCCAGTTCCACGACCGGCTGCCCGGCGTCATCATCGACCCGAAAGGCAACCAGCTCCAGAAGACCGAAGGCTTCCGCGCCACCAAGTTGCAGGGCGTGAAGATGGAGGGTCACGAGCGGCTCCGCAACTCGTCCGGCCGCACTCCCGAGGCCCGGATCAGCGATCTCGCGCTCGATGGGGTCGATGCCGAGGTCTTGTTCCCGAACAAGGGCCTCACGATCTGGGCCACACCGGATGCCGCCTTCAGCCAGGGCATGTGCCGCGCCTACAACGACTGGACATGGGAGACCTTCGGCCCGTTCAACGACCAGCTCGTACCGATGGCCTGCGTTGCGCCGGGTGATCTTGACGGAGCGATTGCCGAAATCCAACGATGCGCGGCCTTGGGATACCGAGGACTATGCCTACCCTGCAAGCCGGTATTCGGTGCACCCAACCACGAAGACCCCAACTACAACCTGCGCGAGTTCGAGCCGCTTTGGGACTGCATTGATGATGTCGACCTCCCGGTCACGTTCCATGTGTCAACCGGACGCGACCCCCGCACCGCCCGCAGCCAGGGCGGCGCGGTGATCAACTACACCGTCCATTCGCTGGCCCCGACCATGGAGCCGCTGGTCAACATCTGCGCCTCGGGCGTGGCCGAGCGCCACCCGAACCTCCGCTTCGGGGCCATCGAAGCGGGCATCGGCTGGGTGGCCTGGATGCTCGAGGCCATGGACGAGGCCTACCGCAAGCACCACATGTGGGTGAAACCGAAGCTGGAACTGCTACCGAGCGAGTACTTCCGCCGGCAGGGTTTCGCCAGCTTCCAGGAAGACCAGGTCGGCCTCGACCTTGCGCGCGACCACAACCTCATCGACAACTTCCTCTGGGCCAACGACTTCCCCCACCACGAGGGCTCGTGGCCGTACTCTGCCCAGGCGATCGAGCGCACGATGGGCAAGCTCGACGATTCTGAACGGGCGAAGATCCTTGGCCTCAACACCGCTCGGATCTTCAACCTCCCGATCCCGGCGCGCTACCTCGGCCACGCGGATGCTGCGGCGACCTGATGCTGCGGCTGTCGGTGCGAGGTCCGGACCCCGTCAGGCACCGCGTCGCGCGAACGCGTCCAGAAGGTCGCCCTCATGGACGATCGCAGCACCCACGCACCGGTCCGCAGCCCCATAGGTGAGATAGATCTGGCCGTCGTCGAGCCGATGAACGCCTTGGACGAACACGACGTTTTCCACATCGCCGAAGCGCTCCCACTCCATCTCCGGCTCGAGGAGCGCGTCGGGCAGCATTGATCGGACCTCGCCGCTCGCCGGGTCGAGCAATGCCACCTTCATCGTGTACACGCCATCGGACCTGCGCTCGTGGAAGAAGAGCAGCAGACCGGCCTCGCAGACGAGTGGTGGCGCGCCCGCACCGACACCGAGGCTTCCGGGCGTCGGCCGAATGATCGTGTGCCGCTCGATCTGGTCGAGGTGCGTTCGCCAGTAGAGAGCGTCGGCGTTCCAAAGGTGCTCGAGGTCGTCGAAGACGGCCACCTGCATGTCCGGATGGACGCGATGGAGCAGCGCCACGCGGCCGTCGCTGAGGTTGAACACGACGCCGTCCTTGTCGTGGATCCCTTCCGGGCCGAGGATGCACGCGCTCGACGGGTCGACCACAAGCCGGTCGCCGTCTTCGACGAGGCGGTGGGCGCCGATCTGCCATGGGCGTCCACTGTCGGGATGCGACAAGCGCGTATAGGTCATCACCAGATGATCTGCGTGCGTACCTCCTCCGACCGCGCAGCTACTCACGCGCTGAACCCTCGGATCTTCAATCGCATGGAACGCGTCGCCGTCACTGGCCAGCAGAACGTGGTCGAACGTGTACCGCAGACCGTCGTCGGACCGGAACAACAGGACATCACTCACGTAGTCGAGGAAGCGGGCCCCTTCCCCCGGGTTGCGCCGATAGCCGTCACGGACGCCGCGTGCGAAGAGGTGGAAACGACCACCATGGTGCAAGAGTCCGGCGTTGAAGATCGGGCCGTATCCCGGCGCCGCCCCCGGTCCCAGCAGCGGGTGGCTGCTGACGCGCCTCGCACGCGGACGTCGAACCGTGGACATGACGTTGGCGGACACGGGCATGCATTCTCTTCGGAGCACAAACCTGCGAGGTGGAGAGCCCAATCCAAGAAACGGTTCATGGCAAGGCACTCCCGCAGTCGTGCATCACGAGTCATCAGTGACGCGTCATGATGTCGACATGAGAACCACCATTGATCTCGACCCTGGGTTGCATGCCGAGGCCATGGCGTACGCCCGGCGCGAACGAATCACGCTCAGCGAGGTGCTCAACGACGCGTTGCGAGCCCGACTCCACCCGATACCACCAGCCCGGATCAGCGAGAACACGGGCCTCGCCGTGCTCCGCATCGGCCGCCCGATCACGCCCGAAGAAGTCGCAGCGGTCATCTATGACGACTGACGCGGTCCTGCTCGACGCAAACGTGCTCATTGCCGTTCACTTCCAGGACCACCTCCACTTCGAGGTCGCCGACGCCTGGCTGAAAGACCGACGGTTCGCAACGACGCCATCCACGCAAGGGTCGCTGCTGCGATACACGCTTCGAATCGCCGACCCCACCCTGGCCGCCACCGTGTTGGAAGTGTTGTCGCAGAACGACCGTCACGAGTTCTGGCCCGACGACACCCCCTACCTCAAAGCCATGCTCGGCGGCGTTCACGGCCATCGTCAACTCACCGACGCCTACCTCGCCCACGCCGCGTTCGTGCACGAAACCCGCCTGGTCACGTTCGACACCGGACTCAAGACGCTTCGGCCCGACGTCGTGGAACTCCTCCGCCCATGAGCAGTTGGCGATGACCCTGTCAGGACTTCGCCGTCGCGGTGTCGCTCAGAACACCATCGACAATCGCCTTCACCCCGTCAAGCGTGTGTTGCATGTTGGCCTTGAGGGTTTCGCGCCGGCCGTTCAGGACCCGCTCTTCGTTCGTGGGGTCCTTCAGGGCTGCCGGTGCGGTCCCGTTGTTCCGCGGCCCGATGACCATCGACATCCGCAGTCGACTCCCGCTGCCTTGTTCGGCGAGATCGAACCGCCAGATGGCTCCGGGATCGTCGACGTCGGTGATGCGCCATTCGAAGGTTTCGTTCTCCTTCCATGCGGACACGATGCACTGGACTTCCCACTTGAACTTGCCGGGAATTTCGTTGCGGCCGAAAAATCGTGAGCCGAGACCGATTGGACCGTCGCTGATCCATTCCGCTCCGAGGAACTCATTGGAGAACTGCGCGGGCATGTTGATATCCGAAATGACTTTCCAAACGGCTGCCGGTTTGGCCTCGGTGTCGATCTCGGCAACAACGCCTGGGCCATGCTCGACTCGGGCCGTGCCGTCTTCGCTCGGGCGCTGACGGGTGAAGCCCCACTTGTCGAAGTAGGTGATCTCGGACGCAGGCCGCCGCGGTACCGGACTGAAGTCGTGGCCCTTGGTGTAGGCAACCGGGAAGCAGACGAGCGTCGTGACGCCGGCCGGGATGCCGAGGAGCGCAGCCACTTCGTCCTTCTTGGAGTTGAGCATCGTGGCGTAGACCGTGCCGAGACCTCGGGCCCGCAACGCGAGGTTGAAGCTCCAGGCGGCCTGGATCCCTCTCAGTTTGCGAAGAGGCGAGGATCGTCACCGCTGCGGCACATTCGCATCGGTGGCGAGGGCTTCGCCGTTGACCTCTCGGACAAGCTCGACAAGCTGCGCGATCGTGTCGATCTGCGAACTGGTCGGTCCGGCGATCTTTGCCTGGATCGTCGTGATCCCAGCGGCACGGTAGCGACGTAGTCGGTCTTTGACCATCGCCGGCGTGCCGAGAAGATTCGTGTGCATACCGATTTCGATGGGCACGCGGTCGGCTGCCTCTTCGCGTCGGCCAGCGAGCCAGAGTTCCTGGACAGCGTTGACGTCGTCGCCGAAGCCTTGCCGTTCGAAGGCTGCGTTGTAGAAGTTCTCGGTCTTCGATCCCATTGCGCCCATGGTGAATGCGTACCCGCGTGCGTGGCGCCGGGCGGCCTCATCGACGTCATCCGTGAACTCGACCGACACGGGTGTCACGAGGTCGAGTTCGCCAAGGTCCCGACCGGACTTTGCGGCCCCTGCGCGGAGGTAGGCGAGATACGCCTCAGCGTGTTCGGGCATGAAGGCGTTTCCGAGCCAGCCATTGGCAAGTTCTCCGGTCAGTTCGAGGTTGCGGGGCCCGAGCGCAGCAACGTAGATGGGGACTTCCGCGGGCGGCAGCATCGAGCGGATGGACCGACCGGGACCGTCGGGCAACGGCAGTTCGTAGACCGTGCCGTGGTGGGCGAGTCGCTCGCCCCGCGCCACTTTGCGGACGATCTCAATCGTCTCGCGCGTCGCCGTCACCGGGGAGCGGAACCGCACGCCGTGCCAGCCCTCCATCACCTGCGGGCCGCTCGTCCCGAGCCCGAGGATGAATCGTCCTCCCGACAGCCCCTGCATCGTCATCGCGGACATGGCCAGCATGGCCGGCGTACGAGCACCGATCTGGATGATGCCGGTCGCGAGACCGATGGTCTTGGTGCGTGCGGCGAGGAACGCCAGAGGGGTAAGCGCGTCGGTTCCCCACGCCTCTGCGATCCAGACCGAGCTCACACCGAGCCGTTCGGCTTCGATCACGAGTTCGGCCGAGGCGTCGTCTCGAACGGAGGACGCGAGTGCGACCCGTAGCGGTCGTGTCGCGCCGAGCGCGTCTATGGCAGGACCTCCGTGCGCCAGGTGTCCGGGGTGATCGTGACGACGACCTCGCTGTCGCCGTGCCCGCCGGGAAAGTCGTTGGTGGCGAGCTTGCGCATGAATTCATCGGCGTAACGCTGGCCGCCCGTGCGGCCGAGGTACCGAGAAGCCATGGCGAGCATGGCCGCGTGCGTCTCGTCGCCGAGTGGACGCATGGTTGCGGGTCCCTCCACCATGACGGAGCTGTACAGCCCGTTCGCGGCTTCGACCACGAGCATCGTGGCGCGACCCTCGGCCCGCAGGCGCTTGGCCTTCCAAGATGTTTCACCCATGTTGATGTCGATGCCACGGGCGGGGTCATAGGTGTACCAGATCGGCGCGAGCAGCGGCCCTTTGCCGACGCGGCCGATCCCTACGTACCCAAGGTGTGGTCGGAGCATGAACTCGTCGCGTTCGGCATCAGTCATTGTTGAAGGCACAGTCGTTCCTCTCAGGGGGTTTCATTGGGGATCAACTCGGCCCGCTCCGCAAGGTGCTTCATGCCATCGACGGTGGCCTGCATGTTCACCTGGTGCTCGCTCAGTCGCCGGGCAATGATGCGCTCTTCTTTGTCGGGCATGGCCTGGATAGCAGGCGTAAGCCCCGAGGGGGCGGGGCCTATCTGCATCCATTGCCGGAGCACGACCCCATCAATTCCCGGTTCAAGGGTGAACCTCCAGCGGGCCGATGACGCATCGGGATCGCCGACGGCCCACTCGAACGACTCAAGCGGGGTGTAGCGCGTCACCGTGCAGGTTGTCTGCCAGTCGCCGATCGCCGCGTGCTGATTGCGGCCCGCGAACGTGGCGCCGAGCGCCGGTCCGTCGTCGATCCATTCGGCGCCCTGGAACTCACTGGAGAAGCGGGCGGGAAGGTCGATATCGATGATGAGTGCCCAGACGGCTTCGATGGGCGCATGAACGATGGTCTGGGCTTCGGTGGTCGGGCCGTCTACGTAGCGCATCAGTTGCTTCCGTTCGTCAGCTGTCTCAAAGGAGCGTGGTTGCTTCGCTTCGTTCCGTCATAGAACCGACCGTACCCGAAAGTTGCGTTACGGAACCAAGTAGGTTTCCGTGCGTGAGTCGCACCGACACGTCGAGTTGGCCATGCACCATGGCCCGGAGCGCGCATGTCCTGGGCGACGGTTGGAACCTGCTCATCATCCGGCAGGCCTGCGCCGGAACACATCGATTCGAAGACTTCAGGAATGTCCTCGGCATCGGCCGGAACATCCTCACCACGCATCTCAATCGGCTTGTCGAGGACGGCTTGCTCGACCGCGTCCCGTATCAGGAACGACCCGTTCGACACGAGTACCGGCTTACCGAGAAAGGCCGTGAGGTGTACCCGATCCTCGCCGCCATGGCGGCATGGGGCGAGAAGTGGCTCACCGGTCCGGAAGGCACGCCGCTCGTGCTGCACCACAAGCGCTGTGGCCACGACATGCACGCACGAGTGGTCTGCAGCGAATGCGACCAGCAAATCGACGTGCGCGAAACCACGGCAAGGTATGGGCCCGGATTCCCGTCGAAGCCGGAAGCGCGCGCCGAATAGCCACGAACGGAGAAGACCATGGTG
>JAYUDQ010000399.1:0-1817 GCA_043739745.1 Acidimicrobiia bacterium
GCGACGCGAAGCCGCGACGACTGACGAGGCGAAGCTGATCGAGTTGGCATCGACGCTGACACCCGTGCATCTCCGTCGGGAGCTCGACCGGTGGGGACGCACCATCGACCAGTCGGTCGGAGATGCGACAGCCGAGGACCTTCGGGCGCAACGATCGTTGGAAATCTCCAAGCGAGCATCGGGAATGACCGAGATCACCGCCCGACTCGACCCGGAATCAGCGGACCTCGTCGCCACCGCCATCGAAGCCCGCATGAAGGCGGAGTGGGACCACGAAACCGACACGGAACACGCTGCCCGCACCGCAACGCAGCGGCGCGCCGACGCGTTCATCGGCATCTGCGCCGACTGGCTCAGCGGAACCGCCACCACCACCTCGAACTCGGCCGCCATCATGCGCTCCCGACCGCACATCAGCGTCATCGTCGACCTCGCCACCCTCCAAACCGGCACCGGTGTCGCCGTCACCGAACGAGGCACCGTCCTCACCGCCGAAGCCGCGCGACGCATCTGCTGCGATGCCGGCATCAGCCGCATCATCACCAACGGCCCCTCCCAAGTCATCGATGTCGGACGCGAACAACGCACCTTCCAGAACGCCGCCCGCAAAGTCCTCACCCTCCGCGACCGGGGATGCCGATTCCCCGGATGCAACGCCCCACCCTCCTGGTGCCAGGCCCACCACCACAATCCCTGGAACAACAACGGATCGACAGACACCCGCAACGGCTACCTCCTCTGCACACGCCACCACCACAATGCCCACGAAGGAGGATGGACCATCACCGGTCACCCGGAAGGCCTTCTCACCTTCACCAGCCCCACCGGGCTCGTGCTCGGCAGCTCCCCACCCGGGCTCGCACCAGCCCTTGCCGCCTGAGGGACTCAGCGCCCCTTCCCCGGATGATCCGTCGCGGTCGTATGCACGCATGCGATCCGGCAACCGATCCTTGACAGCCGAACCGATCCTTGACAACCGAAAGAGGCCCGGTCGCGCACGCTCACGGCCGTAGCGTCACGACGTGCTCACATCGCATGCGCTTCTGCATCCAGCCGTGCGGCGCGAGATCGAGCACGCCGTCTCGCTCCATCTCGGGCAAACGTGGGGCCTTCAGGACTTCACGGACCTGAACGACCGCGCCTCCCATCCTGCGGGACTGCTGTACGGACCCGGCCTGTCGGTGTTCGCCAAACTCGGCACGGCCGACGACACAAGACCGCAGTTCGAGAGCGAACTTCGCGGGTTGGCAGTGTTGCGCGAACGTGGGAGCACACGCACACCGATGGCGATCGCCGGCGGCCTTGTTCGTACCCCGCGCGGCACCGTTCTCCTCCTCGAGGACCTGGCCGAGATACCAACCGGAAAACGCACCCCGGACGACTGGCGAGCCATCGGGCGGTCCCTGGCCGCACTGCATCGAGTCCACGGCGAACGCTTCGGCGCAGCGCAGGATGCCGGCTCAGCGCAGGATGCCGGCTACTTCGGGCCCATCTGGCAGGACAACCGGCCGGTGGCCTCGAACCGCTGGGCCGACTTCTACACGGAGCGGCGTCTGGAGCCGGCGCTCCGATCGGCGGTTGATTCGGGCTTCCTCCCGACCGAACTTGGCGCAGGAGTCGAGTTGCTGTGTGCCCGCCTCGCGTCGGTCTGCGGTCCGGAGCCAAGGCCGGCGCTGCTGCACGGGGACGCGCAGCAGAACAACTTCGTCAGCACCCGCGATGGCGCGGCCATGGTCGACGCCTGCCCGTACTTCGGCCATCCCGAGATCGACCTCGCCCACGTCGACTACTTCCAGTCCGTGCCCGAGGAACTGTTC
>JAYUDQ010000400.1:0-1815 GCA_043739745.1 Acidimicrobiia bacterium
CGTTCGGAGCGCGCAGTGAAAGGCCCACGAACCGTACATCTGCGCTGCGCGTTCTGTGTCCGAACTGGTGCGTCTGCATGGCTTAGCGACCGTGTGCCCACGGCTGCATACTCAGCCGCCGTCGGTGATCGGCACGACCTTCACCGCTCAGTGTCAATGCGCCGGCGACTCCCTACGTGGCACTGGTGGAGGGTCGATTCGTCTCGTCGCGACACGAGCCAGGCGGCATCAACTGCAGCGGCGGTTGTGTAGGTGGGTGACGTGCCCTGACGCGACCCGCGTTGACAGAGTCGTGCCGCTGGGTTTGAATCGAGTTGAGCGGGTGGCGAAACTGAGCGAAATGGCCCTTGACAGACGGAACCAGGGTCCCGTCATCAACCCGATCGCACGACCCCGCATCGTCCGCGGCCAGAAGGTCCGTCGCACGACCGTGTTGGCGTTGGTTCTCACCCGCCACGCGGGGTTCTGTGGTCCATCTGGAGGCCAACATGTTCGACCACGATTCTCAACAACAGACAACGCACCGCTCGGATTGGCGACCCCCGAGCTGGCGACGGCACTGGCCGCGAGTCGTGTTGGTCGCTGTCGTGGGTCCAATCACGCGCCGCTTGTTCCGACTCCACGTCGAGGGCGAACAGCACCTGCCAGCCAGTGGTCCGGCGATCATCGCCGCCAACCACCTATCGTTCTTCGACCACGTCGCGCTGATCCTTTCAGTCGGCCGGCCGTTGAGCTTCGTCGGCAAGATCGACTACCTCGACAGCTGGAAGACACGGCATCTCCTGCCTGCTTTGGGGATGATTCCAGTCGATCGGGGCAATGCCCGGCGCGCCCTCGCAGCTTTGGACAACGCCGCTGAGGTGTTGCGAGCCGATGAGTTGTTCGCGATCTACCCGGAGGGCACACGCTCACGCGACGGTTTGCTCCATGCCGGCCACGCCGGCGTCGGGCAACTCAGCATGGCCACCGGGGCCTCGGTCATACCGGCAGGGATCGTCGGCACCAATCGCATCCAGCCACCCGGGGCGCGCATACCGCGGCCGTTCAGAGCGGCCGTCATACGCTTCGGCCCCCCGATCGATCCAGCAGGCTATCGGGGGACCCGTCGCGAGTGCCGACGGAAGATCACCAGCGACGTCATGCGAGCGATCGGCGAGCTGAGCGGCCAGACCCCTGAGAGCGATGTCGCCGATCATGCCAGCCGGCCGCAACGCACACCGCGTGATCACGACGCGAGAACCAGCCGAACCCTGCCCACACCACCCGTCGGCGAGACCATCGACATCGACGAGCGAGTCGTCGTCTCCCCGGCTGCGGGCGTGTTCACGCCGTTCACCACAGAAGGTACGCACGTCAAAGTCGGACAACGGATCGGCCACGTGTGCACACCCTCCACGCTGATCCAAGTCTGCACACCGTTCAACGGTCAACTGGTGACAATGACCGCCGTCGCAGGCGAGCGAGTCGGCCGCTACCAGCGTGTCGCCTGGCTCCGCACCCGCACCTGACCCCCACCCCGACGCCACGGAGCTGCGCTGCCGGCGAAAAACCCGATGCGCCTGATGGCCCGTTCCGTGACAGCGCCGATGTTGTCGTTCTGCGCCGTGCGTTCTGTGCGCGCCCGCAAGCTCGACGTCGGCGGGTCGATGATCGAATGGTCAGCCGCTCGACAACGATGACGTGCGAGTCAGCTCGCAACTCGATCCATGCTGGCTGCCTTCGCGACGGCGCCGTCGGGCAGCTCATCGACATCGCGCGGTCGACAATCACTCAAACTCGCTGGTGATGTGTTCGAAGGAGTTGAAGCTCTCACCC
>JAYUDQ010000401.1:0-4985 GCA_043739745.1 Acidimicrobiia bacterium
TGCACACCAACGACGCCTCCCAGGCCCTCGACCGCATCATCGACGTGTTCCCGTCCGATCGTCGCGATCAGATCCAGACCCAGCTGGCCAGCGTGCTGCAGGGCGTGATCAGCCAGCGCCTGATCGCCGTCGAGGGTGGTGGACGAGTTGCTGCCTACGAGATCTTGATGGGCACCGAAGCCGTGCGCAACCTCGTTCGCGAGGGCAAGAGCCGACAGATGCGCAACGTCATCCAGACCAGCCAGAAAGATGGCATGCAGACAATCGAGATGGACATGGCCCGTCTCGTCGCGGCCGGCCTGCTCTCACTGGAAACAGCGATGGCCGTCAGCGCGTATCCGAAAGAGATCACGGCGCAACTGTCGACCATCCGCGCCCAGGCACAAGCCCAGGCGACGGTCGACTCTGCCCAAGCGGCGACCACCGGCAGCGGACAACTCGTCTCGAGCGCCGGCTGATCGTGCACGCCTGACCAATGGTGCTCAAACAACTCCCGTACAAGTGGCTGGCCGGCATCACCCCCTGTCCTGGCGGATGGCTCGTTGCGCCAGCGCGCCTCGCTGCGGTCACCGTGATCGTCGAGGACTGCATGGTGATGCGCACGTTGGAAGAAGTCGTCGACTTCCGTCCGAAGTTCGATGCCGCCGCGATCAACAGCCCTCTCGGCTTTCCTGATGAGCCGTCACCAGACCAGTACGGGGCATGCGAGGCAGAGGCGCGCGCAATGGTCGGTTGGCCGCGACGCATCGCCATCCGACCGATCCCGTCGCGTGCTGCGTTGAACGCAGCAACGCGCGAAGAAGCACTGGCCATCGAGCCATGGCTGACGTCAGACGACTTTCGCCGATTCCGTTGGCTTCGTGAAGCAGCGCTCGTGTTCCAACCCTTCCATCAGCGGTCGTTCTTCTCGGCCAATCCCGAGTTGTCGTACACCTTGCTCAACGAGGATCAGCCCGTGCTGACGTCGCCGTTCCACGAGGATGGTGTGATCGAGCGGATGGCACTCGTCCGCAACAAGCTGCCGGGGGCCGAGGATCTGATCGCAGCGGTTCCGCCAGACGGCGCTGGCCAGACACACGTGATGCAAGCCGTCGGCCTGTTGTGGACCGCACGCCGTGCCGTTGGCCGGGCAATGAACCGCCTACCGCTCGACCCCCAATGGGACAACCACGGCCTGCGCATGGAACTCATCCGCTGAAACCGGTTACGGGCCTTCGACTGAGCTTGTGATTAAACCTCGTTTCTAGGAGCGTGGGTCAGTATCCACCACTGGGCGGTCGTGATCGAAAAGAATGTCGGTTATGAGTGTGGTGACAGATGATGCGCGGTTGTTCGAGGTGGGCGGGATGATCAGGGAGCGGGTGGGGCGGGGCCGGGTGGATAAGACGTTCCGTGCGTATGACCCGCATCAGGTGTTTTTGTTGCCGCCGTCGATCGATGATTGGTTGCCTGAGGGTCATCTGGCCCGGTTCGTGTCCGAACTGGTCGAGGAGGTCCTCGATCTGGAGCCGTTCCTTGCTTCCTATACCGAGGCGCGAGGTTTCCCGCCGTATGACCCTCGGTTGATGTTGAAGTTGTTGATCTACGGTTATGTGACCGGGGTTCGTTCGTCGCGGGCGATCGAGCGGCGCTGCCATGACGATGTCGCGTTCCGGTTCCTGGCAGCGAACACCGCTCCCGACTATCGCTCTGTGGCCCGGTTCCGCCGCCGCCATCTGAACGCGTTGAAGGGCCTGTTCTTGCAGGCTCTCGGGTTGTGCGCCAAGGCGGGCATGGTCCGGTTGGGGCGGGTGGCGTTGGACGGGACCAAGGTTCGGGCGAACGCCAGTCGCCGCAAATCGATGAGCTACAAGCGGATGAACGAACGCGAAGCTGGCTTGCAGGCCGAGGTCGACGAGATGATGGCCGATGCCGAAGCGACCGACACCGTCGAGGACGACCGGTTCGGTCCTGACGGCCGCGATGATGACCTGGCCGGCGAGATGGCCCGCCGGGAGTCGCGTCTGATCAAGATCCGCAGAGCGAAAGCCGATTTGGAGGCTGAGGCCGCCGAGCGGGCAGCCGCGAACGCGGCCGAGCGGGCACGCAAACGCGGCGCGACCGACGCCGACGTCACCGATGCGGCCGAGACCGCGGCGGCTGGGGCGACTCCGGCCGACAAGGCGCAACGCAACTTCACTGATCCTGACAGTCGGATCATGAAGACCTCCGACGGCAGCTTTCACCAGTGCTACAACGCCCAGGCTGTCGTGGACGACGCCCACCAGGTGATCGTCGCGACCCGCCTCAACAACTCCGCTGCTGACAATCCGACGTTCGCTGACATGGTCGATGAGACCATCGCCAACTGTGGGGCGGTCCCCGGTCAAGTGTTGGCCGACGCCGGCTACTTCTCCGAGGGCAACGTCGCCGCCGCTGCGCAACGTGGTGTCGACGCGTTCATCGCCACTGGCCGCCTCAAGCACAACGAGACACCGCCGCCGGCGCCTCGGGGGCGGATCCCGACCGCGGCCACCCCGAAACAGCGCATGGCCCGCAAGCTGCGCACCAAGAAAGGTCGGGCCGTCTACGCCCGCCGCAAAGTGATCGTCGAACCGGTCTTCGGTCAGATCGACACGTGCCAAGGCGGCAAACGTCTCCTCTTACGAGGCAGCGCCGCCGCCGAAGCCGAGTGGGCGTTCATCGCCGCGTGCCACAACATCCGCAAGCTGTTCGGTTTCACCGACAACACCTCGGGAGCCACCCGATGACCTACAACGCCAACCCCGAGACCGCCCGTCAACCAGACCATCGAGTGATCGACACCGAAACCAGCGGGCCAACCAAGCGACCCACACAACCTCAACACACCCGACCCCCAGATGCGGTCACGCCCACGAGCCCGCAAACCGTTACCGACCCACGCTCCTAGCGGGACCTTCCTGGCTGGCTTGTGGTGGTGGGCTGTTTGTGCTGGTCGGTGGGGGTGTTTGTGTGGTCTGGGTGTATTACCTAGGTCAGCGTTTTGGGGCGTAGGGATCGAGTCTGAATAGGTCGTAGAGGCGTTGTTGGTTGGGGTTGATTTCGGTGAGTATCCGTCGGGCGCGGGGGCGGCCTCGTTGGCCTTGGTAGAAGAGCACGGTTTCTTGGATCTGGGCGAGGGTGTTGAGTAGTTCGCGGACGGACAGGTGGATGTCGTTGCGGTCGGCTTCGCGGACCATGAGCCGGGCGATGGTGAGCGCGAGCACGCAGTAGAAGGCGTGGACTCGAATCTTTTGATCGGTGAAGTGGAACATTGGGGAGAACGAGACGACGTCGGGGTCTTTCATCTGGCGGAAGTCGGCTTCGACGTGGGATTGGGAGCGGTACCCGGCGATCACTTGGGCGGTGGGCCAGTCGTCGCGGTCGGTGAACAGGATCCGTTTGCCGAACAGTTCGTGTTCGAGGACGGTTCTGGTCTTGTTGTTGGTGTGCCAGGTCAAGCGCAGCTCGGTCGGGTCATCGCCGGTGAGGGTGGTGGAGATGACACGCGAGCACCAGCGCGGTTTCAAGATCGCGGCGATCTCGGCTTCGACTTTGTCCCGTGACTTGCGGGTCTTGGCGCGGGCCAGGCGCGCGGCGAGTTCGCCGAGTTGGCGGCGGGCTTTGGCCAGGGTCTGGTCGAAGCCTCGGGATTGTTTGTCGTGGAGGTTTTGGGAGTGGGTGACAACGATGCGGCGCTCGTGGCCAAAGACGACCTTGCGAGCCTCGAATGCGGACAGCCCGGCGAAACGTTCGTTGTCGATGCTGTCGACTTTGCGGTAGCGGCGTTTGGTGACGGCGAGCAGATCAGGGTGGTCCGACGGTGGTAGTGAGCCAACGAAGTGCAGCGGGGAGTCCTCGATCAGTTGCTGGTTCGCGGTTGAGTCCTGGCCGGCGTCGTAGACCAGGGTCAGTTCGCCGGCGTCGCCGGCGAGTTCGCCGAAACGGTGGACCAGTTCGGCGACCAGCTCAGGGAACTGGGTGACGTCGGGCTTGTTGCCCGGATAGGCATGAGAAACGAGGGGGATGCCACCGTCGATCGAGACCACCAGGCCGAGCCCGACCAGGCGCAGGTCGGTGCGTTTCTGTTTGGCGTGGCCGCGTTGGGCGATCGGTGCGCGTTCGTTGCCCGAGTCGATGTAGGTCGCGAAGTTCGTCATGTCCAACACGAGCCCGGACAGGTCGACATCGAACATCGCGACGATGTTGGCCACGACCCGACGTTCGATCTCGTTGAGTTGCTCGGCGGAGATCGCGTCCATCGCGTCCCAGAAACGGCGGTGGTCGAGCGCGGCGGCGGGCAGGCGCAGCCAACGGTCCCCGGCCGTCGTTGCCCACCATTTCGCAAACGCCAGTTTCGAGCACGGGTCAACCACCCGGTTCGCTATCGCCAACGCCATGTACGTGCCGACCGAAGCTTGCGCGTCGACACGACGCGACCCGACGACCTCATCGACGATCCGGGCGACACCGACACGATCGAGCATCGCCCACACCGCAGCAAGATCACCGAACACGAGATGGCGGCTGCGGTCCGGCTCACCGGGGCCAGTCGTCGACAGACGAGCAGCGAGTTCGTCGGCCGAACCCAGATAACGCTGCGACACGATACGAGGTTTGCCGCCCACCCGGGCCGACTCGACCAGGTAGTAATAGGTCTTCCCGCCCTGCTTCTTCCCGACGATCGATGCCATATATAGGTAATACACCAACCCGCCACCAAACGCGAGCCTCTGACCAGCACAAACGCGCTGGTCACAGACCTATTTCAAAAAAGCACTCAACAACACCCAGAACAGCCCAAACCCAGAGCCAGGAAGGTCCCGCTAGTGCTTGGCGTCCACTTGGGATCGTGCTGATGCGTCGCCTGCAGCTGAAGCACGTACTCGTCAGATCCTTCATAGTTGTGGACAACGTCTGCGGCGAGCAGTCTTCTCTGCTTCGACTCTGCCGGCGTTGGACGGGACCGGTCTACGAGGCGGATC
>JAYUDQ010000402.1:0-1813 GCA_043739745.1 Acidimicrobiia bacterium
CTCGAAGAGGTTGGCGTCATCATTCGTGACTACCCCTCAGCGCTGAAGCTGTTCGCCGACGCCGGTGCCAGCGTCGACGGCGACCGGGTCCGCTTCCCCCGGGGCATGTGCCGTTCCATCGTCCAGGCGACGGCACCGGCGGTGTACACCCAGCATGGCCGCAACCCGATGCGCAACGTGCAGATCGGCGGCGACGCCACCGTGCTTGCGCCCAACTACGGCTCGCCTTTCGTGCGTGACCTCGACAACGGCCGCCGTTACGCCACCATCGCCGACTTCCAGAACTTCGTGAAACTCACGTACTCGTCGCCGTACCTCCACCACTCGGGCGGCACGGTGTGCGAGCCGGTCGACATCGCCGTCAACAAGCGCCACCTCGACATGGTGTATGCGCACATACGGTTCAGCGACAAGCCGTTCATGGGCTCGGTCACGGCCGGTTCGCGCGCACAGGACAGCGTGGACATGGCCCGCATCGCGTTCGGTGGCGACCTGCAGGACCGCACCGTGATGACCTCGCTGATCAACGCGTCGTCGCCACTCGTATGGGACGCCACCATGCTTGCGGCGGCGCAGGTCTACGCAGAGAACAACCAGGCGTGCATCATCACGCCGTTCATCCTGGCGGGGGCCATGGCGCCGGTGACCGTGGCCGGTGTTGCCGCACAGACGCTGGCCGAGGCGCTCGCAGGCATGGCCTTCACCCAGCTGATCCGGCCGGGCGCGCCGGTGATCTTCGGGTCGTTCGCGTCGTCGATGTCCATGCAGACCGGCGCACCCACGTTCGGCACGCCCGAACCGGCCCTCGTGCTCTACGTCGTCGGCCAGCTGGCCCGCCGCCTCGGAGTGCCGTTCCGCTCCGGTGGGAACCTCACGGGGTCGAAGACGGCCGACGCGCAGGCCGCCTACGAGTCGGTCAACACGATGCAGCCGACCATCCTCGGCGGCGTGAACTTCGTGCTCCACGCAGCCGGCTGGCTCGAGGGCGGCCTCGCCATCGGCTACGAGAAGTTCATGCTCGACCTCGACCAGCTCGGCATGATCCATACGTTCGTGAAGGGCGTCGACCTTTCCCTGAACGGTCAAGCCCTCGATGCGATCCGCGAGAACGGGCCCGGGCAGCACTTCCTCGGCACGGCGCACACGCTCGCCAACTTCGAGACCGCGTTCTACCGCTCGAACACAACCGACAACAACAGCTACGAGCAGTGGCTCGACGAGGGCAGCCACGACGCCAACTTCCGGGCCAACGCGCTCTGGAAGAAGTCGCTGGCCGAGTACGAGGCGCCGCCTATCGACGATGCCATCGACGCCGAGCTCCTCGAGTTCATGGCCCGGCGCAAGGGCGAGATGCCCGACGAGATCGGCTGACCGTCCCCCTTGGGGTCGTCGGTCAGACTCGGTGTGGCGACTTCCCGCTCCGACGATTGGAACATCTGCCCGATCGCAGCGGGTCGACCTTCCATTCGTCGGAGACGTTCACGTCGGCCCAGATCCTGGGAACGGGAGCGGGCAAACGACAACTGATATATTAGACCGCAGGCCACCGCATCGTCGCGGCGCCATCTTCCGAGAGGACCTCCGTGAGCGATCTTCCCTCCCATGCCAGTGTCGTGGTCATCGGTGCCGGCATCGTCGGCAACTCCATCGTCGGGCACCTGGCGGAGCTGGGTTGGCGCGACATCGTGCAGATCGACAAGGGCCCGCTCCCCAACCCCGGCGGGAGCACCGGGCACGCGTCGAACTTCATCTTCCCCGTCGATCACAACAAGGAGATGGCGCTCCTCACCCTCGCGAGTCAGGCGCAGTACGA
>JAYUDQ010000403.1:0-1811 GCA_043739745.1 Acidimicrobiia bacterium
GCACGCACGAGCCGGTCTGCGGCGATCACGTTCGAGTCGACGACATCAGACATCGACATCTGGATGGCGGCCACCCGCACCTGCGACATGCGCTTCAGCGTAGGCCGCAGGTGCAGGTGCGCCGGTGCCTCGCTAGGCAGTGCATCCGTGCCAGCCTCACGGGATGCCCGAAGGCGACACGATCTTCCGCTCGGCGGCCTCGCTGCATCGCTGGCTGGGCGGTCGGCGGATCTCCGCAGCCCGTAGTCGCGGCGACGCAGTCGGAGTCGGGCGGCTCGTCGGTACAACCGTCGAGCGCGCCGAGGCTCGCGGCAAGCACCTGCTCATCACGTTCTCTGACGATGCCGGTGCGCACCTCGTCCTTCGGACACACATGCGCATGACAGGTTCGTGGCATGTGTACGCGGTCGGCGCGTCATGGCAGCGACCGGAACGCCAGGCGACGGTCATCCTCGAGGCCGACGACCGCCTCGCTGTCTGCTTCAACGTGCCGATCGTCGAACTGACGTCGGAGGCCGATGCACGCCGTGGTCGAGCAGTCTCCGGACTGGGGCCCGATGTGCTCGTCGACCCGCTCGATCTGGCTGAGGTCCGCCACCGTGCGGCCCGATCGTCACCGTCACGGCCGATCGGCGATCTGCTCCTCGACCAGCGAGTCGTAGCCGGCATCGGCAACATCTACCGGTGCGAGTCGCTCTTCCTCCGAGGTGTGCATCCGTGGACCCCACGCGATGCGCTCGACGAGGCGGCTCTCGACGCGCTGGTCGACGTCGCGTCGACCCTCATGCGGGCGAACACCGGCCCGCACTCCCGGACGCGAGGTTTCGGCGATGGTCCCGACCGGCCCTGGGTCTACGGGCGGGTGGGGCGGCCATGCCGGCGATGCGGCGCAATGGTCGAGGCCAGGCGGCTGGGCGATCAGGCCCGCACGGCCTACTGGTGCCCGCAGTGCCAGCCGGCGCCGGAGGGCTGGTCGCGCGCGCTGGCTCGCTGATGAGTCAACGCGGGTCGCAGGGGGAGACCGAGGCCGGTACCATCCGGACATGCAACCGGCTCTGGACCTGGACGACGCGGGTTCGGACGCCGCTCCATTCCGCCTCGCGGACCTCGATGCCATCGAATCGGACATCGTGGGCGTCGCCGGCGCGATCGAGGCGCTGGACAACGGCACCTATGGCCGCTGCGGGTTCTGCGACTCCGAAATCTCGGCTGCCGAACTCGCTCTCGACCCGCTCGCGACACGCTGCGGCCAGCACCGCTAGCGGTCCGCGAGATCCGCTCGCGGGGAGCGCCGGCGGCTCAGCCCTCCGCCAGCCCTGCTCCCATGAGAAATCCGCGAGCTCGCTCCGTTCTCGGGTAGCGGTTCACCACGGCCCAGAACGCCTTCGAATGATCGGGGTGGAGGAGATGGGCAAGCTCGTGCACGAGTACGTAGTCGAGTACCCAGAGGGGCATACCTGCGAGCCTGTTCGAGATACGGATCGAGCCGTCGGAGGGTGTGCACGAACCCCAGCGTCCCTGCTGATTGTCGACCCAACGGATCGATGCGGGGGTCGGAAGGGAATAGCGGCGGCTCAGCTCCATGGCCCGTAGGCCGAGGTCGACCTCCGCCCCGGCCCGGGTCCGCGCGAAGCGGGCGCGCATCTCTTCGGCCCACTTCGACTCGTCGGCCTTCGACATCCACGACGGGATCGTCACCTCGACCACGCTGCCGACGAGCTTCGCTCCGACGGTCTTGCGCCGCTTCGCCGACCGGATCACACGCGTCGAGAGCGGCGTCGACGGCGCGCTGCAACGCGTCGGGTCCGGCC
>JAYUDQ010000404.1:0-4982 GCA_043739745.1 Acidimicrobiia bacterium
CCCATCATCTCGTCGGGCACGCCCAGAACGGCGACCTCGAACACCGCTGGATGCTCGACCAGCGCGTTTTCGACCTCGACGCAGTACACGTTCTCGCCACCGCGATTGACCATGTCCTTCTTGCGGTCGACGATCTGCACGAAGCCGTCCGCGTCGATCCGTGCCAGGTCGCCGGTGTGCAACCAACCGTCGACGAACGTCTCCGCCGTCTGCTCGGGCTTGTTCCAATAGCCGGCGACCACGTTCTGCCCGCGGATCAGCAACTCGCCTACGCCGGAGTCAGGGTCGGGGCTGTCGAGATCGAGCTCCACCGGCGGGGCCGCGAATCCCACGGTCTCGGGTCGCAGTTGCGCGTACTCGTCGGGGAGGAAGGTCGACACCGACGACGTCTCGGTGAGGCCGAATCCGTTGCCGAGCCGGGCGTTGGGGAACGAGGCCCGCAGTTTGGCCACGACGTCCGGCGCGGTGGGCGCACCGCCGTAGGTGACCCACCGCACGTTGCTCACGTCGAAGTCGTGGAAGTTGGGCTGGCTCATCGCCAGCCAGAAGATGGCCGGAACCGACGTGACGATGTTGATCCGCTCGTCGACCGTGGCGCGTAGGAAGGCCTGCACCTCAAAGGCGGGCATGACAACGGTGGTGCCGTTCAGCTGCGTGGTGACGATCAGCTGGCTGTTGCACCCGGTGACATGGAACAGAGGCACGGACACGAGGTTGCGGAGATGCGTGTCCTCGGGCAGCTTCATGATCCGCCTGCACGTCTCGCTGTTGGAGAGGAAGTTCTCGTGGGTCGTCATCGCACCCTTGGGGAACCCCGTCGTGCCGCTCGTGTAGAAGATGGCTGCGAGTGACTTCTGGTCGATGGTGTCCAGCACCACCGATGCGCCATCGGGCAATGCCGCGTCGGGCTGGAACACATACGAGGAACCGGAGTCGGTCACGACGTAGTCGACCTCTGCGTCGGAGAAGCGGGCGTTGACCGGGACCACGACGCCGCCCGCCATGATCGTTCCCCAAAAGGCGAGGCACCATTCGAGGCTGTTCCCGTAGCGGTTGGCCACGCGGTCGCCGGGTCGCACCCCGGCCTCGACGAGTCCGCCGGCAACTCGCGTGGCGCGATCCCAGACCTGTTGATACGTCACCCGCTCCCCGCCGAGCACGACGATGCACTCGCGACCCGGTGTGCGCGCCACGGCGTCGCGGAACATGTGCAGGAGCGACTCTGGCATCCCCGTGTACCGGAGGACTCCGGCGTCGCTACGCTCGACGCCCGACATGTCGAACGGCGTGATGTTGGGCGTCCTGCCCTCTTTGGTGATCATCGTCGGCCCCCTCGGTGTTTGGCTCAAGCGTAGCCCGCATCGACGCATGTGCTCCGGGAGAGTTCTGCTCGCCGTGTCACGTGGCCCTCCCTTGCCGGGGTCGATACACTCGCCAACTCGACTTGACGACACGACGGGGGAGCGATGTTTCTTGGTGACATCATTCGGCTGAACGGGCGGAAATACCCGTCACGGACGGCGATCATGACCGGCGAGCAGACGGTGACCTTCGGCGAGTTGCTCGACGGGTCCATGCGCGTGGCCAACGCCATGCTTGAGCTTGCCAGCCCCGGCGATCGCATCGCCATCCTCGCCGAGAACCTACCGGAGTACGTGGAGTGCTACTACGGCGTTCCATCAGCCGGCATGGCGCTGACGTTCCTCAACTACCGCCTGCATCCGAGAGAGTGGACGTGGATCCTCAACAATGCCGAGGCCCGCGTCCTCATCGTGCAGCACAAGTACCTCGAATCGATAGAACCGTTCCTTGCGGAGATCCCCTCGGTCGAGCACGTCATCGTCATCGGCGAAGGCGAGCGGGGCAGGTACCCGAGCTATGCCGACATGATTGGCGCGGCAGCATCCGATGAGCCCGACCTCATCGTGGACGAGGACTCGACGGCGTGGTTGCTGTACACGAGCGGGACGACCGGGTTTCCCAAGGGAGCGATGCTCACGCACCGCAACCTCATCGCCGCGGCGCTCGAGTCGGTCATCGAGTACGAGCCCCAACCGGACGAACGGAACCTGGTCGCGTTTCCGCTCTGCCACGTCTCCGGTTACACGGTCCCGCTCACCCACGTGCGCGGCGGCCGAATCGTTCTCACGCCGATGTTCGAGCCCGAGCTTTGGATGCGCCTGGTCGAGCAGCACGGAATAACCGGCACCGCGATGGCGCCGACCATGCTCAACATGGTGCTCCAGCACCCGAAGATTGACCAGTACCGGCTCGACACCTTGCGTGGCATCGGGTACGGAGCAGCGGCGATGCCGGTCGAGGTGCTGCGCGCCGCGATCGAGCGCTTCGGCCCGATTGTGTACTCCGGCTTCGGCATGACCGAACTTGGAGGCAATGTGCTCACGTTCCCGAAGTCGGCGCATGCTCGCGCCATTGCCGGGGAGCAGCACCTGCTCGCCTCGTGCGGTACGCCGATGTGCCTCGCCGATGTGCGGGTGGTAGACGAGAAGATGAACGAGTGCCCGCCCGATGTGGTGGGCGAGATGGTGATCCGGGGCGAGCAGGTGCTCAAGGGCTACTTCCGCAACGAAGAGGGCAACAAGAAGGCCTTCGAGGGCGGATGGTTCCACACCGGCGATATGGCACGGCGCGACGAGGAGGGCTTCTTCTACATCGTCGACCGGATGAAGGACATGATCATCACTGGCGGCGAGAACGTGTACAGCCGCGAGGTGGAGGAGGTGCTCTACACCCACCCTGCCGTGTCGGAGGCGGCTGTGGTCGGACTGCCGGACGCGATCTGGGGCGAGAACGTGACGGCAGTCGTGGTGCTGCGCCCCGGCATGACTGCAACCGAGGCGGAGATCATCGCCACTGCGCGCGATCGCCTTGCCGGCTACAAGAAGCCGAAGCGCGTGATCTTCCTCGACGAGCTGCCCAAGACGGTCAGCGGCAAGATCATCAAACGTGAGCTGCGCGACCGGTTTGCTTCGCCGAGCGAAGACTGAGATCGCATCGCGGCACCGCCCACCGAACGGTGGATCATCGAGAACCGATTCGAACCCCGCCACATGGACCAGGCCATCGACCGGTCCATCAAGAAACACCTTTCAAGAGAGAAGGCTCACCATGGCAACGATCGAGACCGTCCGGGGACCGGTGGACACGTCACAGCTCGGGAAAGTGCTCATGCACGAGCACGTCTTCGTGCTGAGCACCGAGATCATGGCGAACTATCCCGATGACTGGGAGGAGGATACGCGTGCGAACGATGCGATCGCGCGGCTCCGCGAACTGAAAGCGTCAGGCATCGACACCATCGTGGACCTCACTGTGGTCGGCCTTGGTCGATACATCCCACGCATCCAGCGAGTCAACGCAGAAGCCGACATCAACATCATCGTGGCCACCGGCCTTTACACATACAACGATGTTCCCCACTACTTCCACTTCCGCGGCCCAGGCACTCTGCTCGACGGGCCGGAGTTCATGGTCGAGATGTTCGTGCACGACATCGAGGTCGGCATCGCGGACACGGGTGTGAAGGCTGCCATCCTCAAGTGCGCCACCGACGAGCCGGGCGTGACACCGGGAGTCGAGCGCGTCCTTCGTGCCGTCGCGCAGGCGCACCGCGCTACCGGTGTGCCCATCTCCACGCACACGCACGCCCATACTCGCCGGGGACTCGAGCAGCAGGACGTCTTCGAATCCGAAGGCGTTGATCTCAGCCGGGTCGTCATCGGGCATAGCGGCGACACGACCGACATCGCGTACCTCGAAGAGCTCATGGCCCGAGGGTCAGTCATCGGCATGGACCGCTTCGGCATCGAAGTTCTGCTCCCGTTCGAGGACAGGGTCAACACGGTCGCCACCTTGTGCGAGCGCGGGCACGCAGGACAGATGGTCCTCAGCCACGACGCGGCGTGCTTCAACGACTGGCTCCCCAACGCAGAACTGCCCACGATGATGCCGCAGTGGAACTACCTGCACATCACCAAAGACGTCGTCCCCGCGCTCAAGGCGCGAGGGGTCACCGACGACCAGATCCGGGCGATGATGGTGGACAACCCCAGGAGGGTGTTCGAGCAGCCACGTGGCGCGTACTGAGCTGAACCCCGCTGGTTGACGTTCCAGCTCTTCGCCACGACCCTCAAAGAAAGGCGCGCACGGCGGCGGTCGTGGCCGCGGCCAGGACGACGACGACGAGGAACGGAAGGCGGGCCAGCACCAGCCCGAAGGCCATCGCCATACCGGCCAGGCGGGCGTCGATCTGGATGCGCCGTCCCGACCCGACCGCGTTCACCACGACGAGGCCGACGAGCAGCGCAATGGAGACGAGCGGCGCGGCGCCTTGCACGATCCGGTGCTCGAGCGCTCGACGGGGAAGCAGTGAGCCGGCGGCCTTGCACGCATAGCACCCGAGGCATGCGAGCAGGAGGAGCGGCCAGCTCACGGCTCGACCCGTGCCGGGCGACGCCCGCCGGCCACCCGATTGCCGGCGGCAGCAGCCATGCCGAACCCGGCCCCGACTGCGGCCGCCAGAATCGGCACTCCGGCCGGTGCGACCGGTATGAGCACGAGTGCGATCACTGCCGCGGCCACTGCGGTCACGATGGTTGGCCGGTCCCGGATCTGCGGCCAGATCAGGGCCAGGAAGACGGCAGGAAACGCGACGTCGAGTCCGTAGCGATTCGGGTCGGCAATGAGGTGGGTGGCGGTTGCGCCGATCAAGGTGCCGAAGTTCCAGAGCACGAAGATCGAAAGCCCGGTAGCCCAGAATGCAAGCCGCGCCTCAGAAGCGTCGGCGCGGGCGGCGGACATCGCCATCGACTCGTCGATGACGACATGCGCGGCGGCGAGTCGTCGGCCGATCGGCTCAGGCAGAGTGCTGCGGAGCCGGACGGCGTACAACCCGTTCCGGACGCCGAGTACCCATGCGACCGCGAGGGCAGCAGCACCCGTCCCGCCGGCCGCGATCACGC
>JAYUDQ010000405.1:0-12193 GCA_043739745.1 Acidimicrobiia bacterium
CCGGGTCTTGCGACCCGGCCTTTTCGCGTCGGGAATCGAAACGCTGACCGAAAGGCTTGACCGCAGCCCGCTCGTACCGTACCGTTTCGCCAACTCGCACAGGCCCTCCTGGGTCTGGGTTCGCATGCGATTGCGTGTTTGCCGAGCAGAGCTACCGGTGGTAGCCTCCCACGTACCGTGCGCGTCCTGTCCCGTCAGCAGCTTCCGTTGTTGACGACACGCGCCCACGCTCGCCCCCACCGTGCCTGCGACGAGGCCCTTCTCGTCAAAACGCTGATTCGCGTCGCTCTGCACCCCAACCATCACGAGGAGTGAGGACTCTTGTCCACCAAACCGTCCCGTGACCGTTTCTCCTTTGCAAACCTCGATGAGGTTCTGCCCCTACCGGACCTGATCTCGGTCCAGAAGTCCTCGTTCCAGGGTTTCCTCGACGAAGGTCTCAAAGAGACGTTCAACGACATCAGCCCGATCGAGGACTTCACCGGTCAGCTCCGGCTCGAATTGGAGTTCGACCCGAACGACATCGACCTGCGGCCACCACCCAAGTTCAGCGTCGAGGAGTGCAAGGAGAAGGACATGACCTTCTCCGCGCCGATCTTCGTGCGCGCCCGCTTCATGAACGCCGGCACCGGCGAGATCAAGGAGCAGACGGTCTTCATGGGGGACTTCCCAATGATGACCGACAAGGGAACCTTCATCATCAACGGCACCGAGCGCGTCGTCGTTTCGCAGCTCGTCCGTTCGCCCGGCGTCATCTTCGCCCCGGGCCGTGATGCCAAGACCCTCGTCACGGGCACGATCCACCCCTACCGCGGTGAGTGGATCGAGTTCGACGTCGAGCAGAAGCCCGGCAAGGACGTCACCGCCGGCGCCCGTGTCGCCCGCAAGCGCCGCCTCTCGATGTTCGTCATCCTGCGCGCCCTCGGCTTCCACGAGGAGGCCCATCCCGGCTTCCTCGACCGCTTCGTCGGCCACTTCAACTTCCTCGAAGCGCAGTGGGAGAAGGAGCAGGGTCTCTTCAGCACACGTGAAGAGAGCCTCATCGAGATCTACAAGAAGGCCCGGCCGGGCGAGCCGCCGTCCATCGAGTCGGCCCGCGCCTACTTCGAGAACGCGTTCTTCAACCCGAAGCGCTACGACCTCACGAAGGTCGGCCGCTACAAGCTGAACCGCAAGCTCGGCACCGAGATCGAGCGCATCCGTGATCTCTTCGACATCGACATCGCCGTCCCGGTCGAGGGACACGAAGTGCTGACGCCAGCCGAGATCCTTGCGTCGTGCACCTACCTGTTGAACCTGGCCGACTCCAAAGAGGGCTACCGCCTCGACGACCAGGACCACTTCGCCAACCGCCGCATCCGCAGCGTCGGCGAGCTGATCCAGAACCAGGTCCGCGTCGGTCTCAGCCGCATGGAGCGCGTCGTGCGTGAGCGCATGACGACCCAGGACGTCGAGGCCATCACGCCGCAAACGCTGATCAACATCCGTCCGGTGGTCGCCGCGATCAAGGAGTTCTTCGGAACCTCGCAGCTGTCGCAGTTCATGGATCAGGTGAACCCGCTGTCCGGCCTCACCCACAAGCGCCGCCTCTCGGCCCTCGGCCCGGGCGGTCTCAGCCGTGAGCGGGCCGGCTTCGAAGTGCGAGACGTGCACTCCAGCCACTACGGCCGCATGTGCCCGATCGAGACCCCGGAAGGCCCGAACATCGGCCTGATCGGCAACCTCGCGAGCTACGCCCGGGTCAACGATTACGGCTTCATCGAGACGCCCTACCGCAAGGTCGTCAATGGCCGGGTCACCGCGGAGATCGTGTACCTCAGCGCCGACGCCGAGGAGCAGTTCGTCATCGCCCAGGCCAACGCCGTACTCGACGACAACGGCAACTTCACCGACGCCCGCGTGCTCGTGCGCCGCGCCCCTCAGGGTGCGAGCTTCCGGGTCGGTGCCGGCGGTGCGAAGAGCTACAGCTCGACGAACGAGGTGGACTACGTGCCACCCACCGAGGTCGATCTCATGGACGTGTCGCCGAAGCAGATCGTCTCGGTCGCCACCGCGCTCATCCCCTTCCTCGAGCACGATGACGCCAACCGCGCCCTGATGGGCGCGAACATGCAGCGACAGGCCGTGCCGCTGGTGCGGGCCGAAGCGCCGTACGTCGGCACCGGCATCGAGGCCCGTGCCGCCCGTGACGCGGGCGACGTCGTGTTGGCCGAGGGCGACGGGGTCGTCGTCGAGGTCAGCGGCGAGCACGTCACCGTGCAGTACGACGACGCCAAGCTGGGCAAGAAGATCTACCGCTTGGCCAAGTTCCGCCGGTCGAATCAGAACACCTGCATGAACCAGCGGATCAAGGTCGACGAGGGCGATCGGGTCCAGGGCAACAAGGACGGCGCGTTCAAAGCGACCGTGCTGGCCGACGGACCATCGACGGACATGGGCGAGCTCGCGCTGGGCAAGAACCTGCTCGTCGCGTTCATGCCGTGGGAGGGCTACAACTTCGAGGACGCCATCATCCTCAACGAGCGCATCGTCAAGGACGACGTGCTTACCTCGATCCACATCGAGGAGCACGAGGTCGACGCCCGCGACACGAAGCTCGGTGCCGAGGAGATCACGCGGGACATCCCGAACCTCTCCGAGGAGATCCTGAAGGACCTCGACGAGCGCGGCATCATCCGCATCGGCGCCGAAGTGGAGCCGGGCGACGTGCTGGTCGGCAAGGTCACGCCGAAGGGTGAGACCGAGCTCACGCCGGAAGAGCGCCTCCTGCGGGCGATCTTCGGTGAGAAGGCGCGCGAAGTGCGAGACACGTCGCTGAAGGTGCCGCACGGCGAGACCGGCAAGGTCATCGACGTCCGGGTGTTCACCCGCGAAGACGGCCACGAGCTCGCCCCCGGTGTCAACCAGCTTGTCCGGGTTTATGTGGCCCAGAAGCGCAAGATCCAGGAGGGCGACAAGCTCGCCGGCCGCCATGGCAACAAGGGCGTCATCTCCAAGGTCCTGCCCATCGAGGACATGCCGCATATGGCCGACGGCACCCCCGTCGATGTCATCCTCAACCCGCTCGGCGTCCCGTCCCGCATGAACGTGGGTCAGGTCCTCGAAGCGCACCTCGGCTACGCCGCACGGTGGGGCTGGCCGGGCAACGAGAAGGCCGACGCGCCGATCCGTGGCACCGAGACCAAGACCCGCCCGTCTACCAAGCCGGCCACCTGGGTGGCAACGCCCGTGTTCGACGGCGCACACTGGGACGAGGAAGGCACCAAGCACACCACGATCCAGAACGCGTTCCAGAACCTGAACCCGGAGTCGATCGACGGCGTCCGCATGATGGGCGACGACGGCAAGCTCCAGCTGTACAACGGCCGCACCGGTGAGCCCTACGACCAGCGCGTCACGGTGGGTTACATGTACATCCTGAAGCTCGCCCACCTCGTCGACGACAAGATCCACGCCCGCTCGACCGGTCCGTACTCGATGATCACCCAGCAGCCCCTCGGCGGCAAGGCCCAGTTCGGTGGCCAGCGCTTCGGCGAGATGGAGGTCTGGGCCCTCGAGGCCTACGGCGCGGCCTACTGCCTGCAGGAGCTGCTGACCATCAAGTCCGACGACGTGCTCGGCCGCGTGAAGGTCTACGAGGCCATTGTGAAGGGCGAGAACATCCCCGAGCCGGGCATCCCCGAGAGCTTCAAGGTGCTCATCAAGGAGATGCAGTCGCTCGTGCTGAACGTGAAGGTCGAGTCGAAGCAGGGTCACGAGATCGAGATGCGCGAGCTCGACGAGGACGTGTTCCGCACGGCCGAGTCGCTCGGCATCGACCTCTCCCGCCCCGAGCGCGGCTCCGACGAAGAAGACGCCCGACGCGCTGCTGAGCGCGCCGAGCGAGCCTCGTACTGAGGCAGATTCCTTTGACTGGTCACGAAATTTTTATGGTCATGAAACTAGGTGTGCTTAATGCTTGACGTGAACGATTTCGATCGCATCACCATCGGCCTCGCCACGGCCGACGCCATCCGCGGATGGTCGCACGGCGAGGTCAAGAAGCCCGAGACGATCAACTACCGCACGCTGCGTCCCGAGAAGGACGGCCTGTTCTGCGAGAAGATCTTCGGCCCGCAGAAGGATTGGGAGTGCTACTGCGGCAAGTACAAGCGCGTCCGCTTCCGCGGCATCGTGTGCGAGCGCTGCGGCGTCGAGGTCACCCGTTCGAAGGTCCGCCGCGAGCGGATGGGCCACATCGAGCTGGCTGCCCCGGTCGTCCACATCTGGTATCTCCGCGGCACGCGCTCGTGGCTGGCCTACCTGCTCATGGGCACCGAGGCCAAGGAAGAGCTGAAAGCCAAGCAGCTCGAGAAGGTCATCTACTTCGCGGCCAACCTCGTCACGTTCGTCGACGAGGAGCGCCGTCATGCCGACCTCCCGAACCTCGAAGTGGAGATGCGAGAGGAGCTGCTGCTCGTGGAGCGCGACCGCGACCTCGAGCTCGACCGCCGCTTCAAGCAGCAAGAGGCCGACATCGAGGCGCTCGAGAAGGAAGGCGCGAAGGACTCGGAGATCAACGCCAAGCGCAAGCAGGCCGACAAGGAGATCACCGGCATCCGCGATCGCGGCAACGCCGAGTACGAGCTCGTCAAGCGCGCCTACGACGAGTTCAAGAGCCTGCACAGCCGCAAGATCATCGAGGACGAGGTCCTCTGGCGTGAGCTGAAGGACCGCTACGGCGACTACTTCCGCGGTGGCATGGGTGCTGAGTGGATCAGTTCGCTGATCCTCGAGCTCGACCTCGACATCGAGGAGATCAAGCTCCGCGCCCTCATCGACGGCACGGCCGAAGGCAAGCGCCCGCTCAGCGTGCAGCGCAAGCAGAAGGCCATCAAGCGCCTCAAGATCGTCGCTGCGTTCAACCGTCGCGATCCGAACGGCAAGCGCCTGAACGACCCGAAAGCCATGATCCTTGCCGCCGTGCCGGTCATCCCGCCGGACCTTCGCCCGATGGTTCAGCTCGACGGCGGCCGCTTCGCCACCTCCGACCTCAACGACCTCTACCGCCGCGTCATCAACCGCAACAACCGGCTGAAGCGGCTCCTCGACCTCGGCGCCCCCGAGATCATCGTCAACAACGAGAAGCGCATGCTGCAGGAGGCCGTCGACGCACTGTTCGACAACGGCCGCCGCGGCCGGCCCGTCACGGGCCCGGGCAACCGTCCGCTGAAGTCGCTCTCGGACATGCTCAAGGGAAAGCAGGGCCGGTTCCGCCAGAACCTGCTCGGCAAGCGCGTCGACTACTCGGGCCGTTCCGTCATCGTCGTGGGCCCGACGCTCAAGCTGCACCAGTGCGGCCTGCCGAAGCTGATGGCGCTCGAGCTGTTCAAGCCGTTCGTCATGAAGCGTCTCGTCGACCAGGAGCTGGCGCAGAACATCAAGTCGGCCAAGCGCATGGTCGAACGCCGCCGCGCGCAGGTGTGGGATGTCCTCGAAGAGGTCATCAAGGAGCATCCGGTGATGCTGAACCGGGCGCCCACACTGCACCGTCTCGGCATCCAGGCATTCGAGCCGGTGCTCGTCGAGGGCAAGGCCATCCAGCTCCATCCGCTGGTGTGTACCGCCTTCAACGCCGACTTCGACGGTGACCAGATGGCCGTCCACCTTCCGCTGTCCGCAGAGGCGCAGGCCGAGGCCCGCATCCTCATGCTGTCGACGAACAACATCCTGTCGCCGGCCCATGGCCGTCCGATCGCGGTGCCGTCGCAGGACATGATCATCGGCGCCTACTACCTCACCCTCCAGCGCGACGGAGCGAAGGGCGAGGGCCGTCAGTTCCGCCACCTGTGGGAAGTGGAGCTGGCCTACGACAACAAGGACATCGAGCTCCACGCCAAGATCACGATCCGCACCGCCGACGTCCGCCTGGGCGCACCGGTGGGCGGCGAGATCTTCCCCGTCGAGACCACCGCCGGCCGCCTCATCTTCAACCAGGCGCTGCCGCAGGACTTCCGGTACATCAACGATCTGGTGAAGAAGCGCGAAGTCACGAACATCGTCGACGACCTTGCGGTCAACTACCCGAAGGCCATCGTGGCCCAGGCGCTCGACGCCATGAAGAACCTCGGCTTCCGCTACGCGGCGCAGTCCGGGCTCTCCATCTCGATCAACGACGTGCAGACGCCGGTCGAGAAGCGCGAGATCCTCGACCGCCACGAGAAGGAGGCGGAGAAGATCGAGGCGCAGTTCAAGCGCGGCATCATCACCGACGACGAGCGGCGGCAGAAGGAAGTCGACATCTGGACCGAGGCCACGGCCGAGATCCAGCGGGCCATGCAGGCCCACCTCGACAAGGAGCCGATGAACCCCATCAACATGATGGTGGGGTCCGGCGCCCGAGGGAACTCGCTGCAGGTCCGCCAGATCGCCGGCATGCGCGGTCTTGTGGCCAACCCTCGCGGCGACATCATTCCCCGCCCGATCAAGAGCAACTTCCGTGAAGGCCTCTCGGTCCTCGAATACTTCATCTCCACCCACGGTGCCCGCAAGGGTCTTGCCGACACCGCGCTCCGTACGGCCGACTCGGGGTACCTCACCCGCCGTCTGCACGACGTCGCGCAGGAGCTGATCATCCGTGAGCCCGACTGCGGTTCCACCCGTGGGCGCTGGCTCGAGTACGTCGGCAAGGACACGGAAGGGAAGCGCGCCTACCTCGAGACGTCGCTGCTCGGCCGCATCCTGGCCGAAGGCGTCACGCTGTCGGACGGCACGGAGCTGCCGGCCGCCACCGACGTCACGCAGGAAATCATGGAGACGCTCCGTGACGACGACGCGGTCACCCGGGTTCGGGTCCGCACCGTTCTGGCCTGCGATGCCGAAGTTGGCGTGTGTGCGAACTGCTACGGCCGTTCGCTCGCCACCGGCTACCACATCGAGCTCGGTGAGTCCGTCGGCGTCATTGCCGCGCAGTCCATCGGCGAGCCCGGCACCCAGCTGACGATGCGTACGTTCCACACCGGTGGCGTCGCCGCCGGCAAGGGCGAGTCGAGCGACATCACCGCCGGTCTGCCCCGAGTAGTCGAGCTCTTCGAGGCTCGTACCCCGAAGGGCAAGGCCGTCCTGGTCCGCACGTCCGGCGTCATCCGGATGGGCGAGGACGACGGCAAGACCCGCGAGATCCTCGTCGTGGGCGACGATGGCACGGAAGAGGCCTACACGGTCGGTTCCAACGCCAAGCTGCACCCGTACGTCAAGGAGGGCGCCGAGATCAAAGCCGGCGATCCAATCAACGAGGGTCCGCTCGACCCGAAGGAGATCCTCGACATCAAGGGCATCCGCGACACCCAGACGTACCTCGTCGACGAGGTCCAGAAGGTGTACCGCGACCAGGGCGTGTCGATCCACGACAAGCACATCGAGCTCATCGTCCGCCAGATGCTGAAGCGCGTTGCGGTGCAGGAGTCGGGCGAGTCCAGCTTCCTCCCCGGGGAGCGGGTCGAGTCCCGTCTGTTCGCCCTCGCCAACCGCATCCTGCGCGACGAGGGCAAGGTGCCGGCCGAGGGCCGTCCCGAGCTGATGGGCATCACGAAGGCGTCGCTGGCGACGGACTCGTGGCTGTCGGCTGCGTCGTTCCAGGAGACCACCCGGGTGCTCACCGAGGCCGCCATCGAGGGCCGTTCCGACTCGCTCGTCGGCCTGAAGGAGAACATCATCATCGGCAAGCTCATCCCCTCGGGGACGGGCATGCTCCGCTACCGCGACATCGACGTCAAGGTGTCCGGGGCCGAGCAGCTCTTGCCGCAAGGTGCTGGCGAGTCGCCGGAAGAACTGGCCGCATGGCTGGCCGGCATCAATGCCGGTGTCAGCTTCAGCTCGGTCAGCACGGGCGAGGGTGACGGTGGCGGCGGGCTCAACGACGAGGCCGCTTCCGAGGCCCGTCGAGCCATGGCCCTGCGGGCGCTGGGCGCCGAGGCGTAACGCTCCGCTCCTCTGTTTGAACGTGTGAAGGACCCCCGGCCTTGCGGTCGGGGGTCCTTCGCGCTTGCGGGGCATGAAGCCTGGTCGGCGGCCAGCGTGATGCCGACGGCACAGACGCCGTCCTCAGACGACCTCGTAGTCGACGCCCAACGCGTCATACACCGGTTTGGCCCGCATGTCGCGGGTGAGTAGGAGGGTGCCATGTGCACGGGCCGCGAGGGCCACAAGACCGTCGTAGGTGGCGCCACCGGCGATTCCCGCGGCGGCGAGCGTTCGGACGGCGTCGGCCAGCGCCATGCCGAGCTCGAGTGGCTGCTCGAAGGCGCGATCGAGGAGCGATCCGGCCTCGACCGGGGTGAGCCGGTCCGGGAGCGGGAGTCGGGTGAGCACGGCGTAGGTCTCGAGAGCGGAGTGGCCGCTCAGTGCTGCTCTCGGGCCGAGGATCCGGCCCCGACAGCGTTCGTGCTCAGGGTGGCCGCTGAGCAGTGCGGGAACGGCAACGCTCGTGTCAAGGGCCAAACGAATCGCGGCGCTCATCGCCGGAGGTCGCCGCGCAACTCGTCGATCAGATCGTCGGTGATGGTGTTCGTCGTCTCGACGAAGGGCACGCCGTCGCGCTCCCGGATCCGGGCCGCGACAACCGGCAGGTGGAGTGACACGCCGTCGTGCTCTTCGACCAGGACGAGGACCGTCCCCGCCGCAAGTCCGAGACGGGTGCGGATCGGGGCCGGGAGGACGATGCGCCCGGCGGCATCGATGCTGACAGTGGTCATGCCATACGCTACCGTGCGATGGCACGACTGCGAGATTGGTGTGTGCGCACGTCGTTTGTGACCGACCGGGTCCGGTTGCGCGTGATTTCGCAGCTCGGATCGTCCGCTACAATTTCCCGTTCCGTGCGTCGGTGCGTGTCTTTCACGCGGCCCCCTCCCCGGAACGCAATTCCGAGTCGGTCCAAACCCGGTCTCACCCGTCAGCGTCAATGCGAGAGGTATCTCTGTGCCCACCATTCAGCAGCTGGTCCGCAAGGGCCGCGTGTCCAAGCAGGACAAGTCGAAGACCCCAGCACTGAAGGGCGCGCCGCAGCGTCGCGGCGTCTGCACGCGCGTGTATACAACCACGCCGAAGAAGCCGAACTCGGCACTGCGCAAGGTCGCCCGTGTGCGCCTGAGCAGTGGCATAGAGGTCACCGCCTACATCCCCGGCGAAGGGCACAACCTGCAGGAGCACTCGATCGTGCTCGTGCGCGGTGGCCGCGTGAAAGACCTCCCGGGTGTCCGCTACAAGATCATCCGCGGCACGCTCGACTCCGCCGGGGTCAAGAACCGCAAGCAGGCGCGCAGCCGCTACGGCGCCAAGAAGCCCTGATCTCGGCCATGCCGACAAGCACCCCTCGCACCGCTCTCCGCACCGCCCACAGAAACGCTCACTGAGGAACCACTGCCATGCCCCGCAAAGGTCCAGCCCCCCGACGAGACATCCTGCCCGACCCGGTTTACAGCTCGGTCCTGGTCTCGAAGGTCATCAACAAGGTCCTCCTCGAGGGGAAGCGCTCCGTCGCCGAGAAGATCGTGTACGACGCCATGACGGCGGCCGGCGAAAAGGCGCAGACCGAACCGCTCGGTGTTCTGAAGCGGGCAATCGAGAACATCAAGCCGGCGCTCGAGGTCAAGAGCCGCCGCGTGGGAGGCGCCACCTACCAGGTGCCGATCGAAGTCAAGCCGCCGCGTGCCAACACCCTCGCCATCCGCTGGCTGGTCGAGAACAGCCGCAAGCGCCGCGAGAAGACCATGGCCGAGCGCCTTGCTGCCGAATTGCTCGACGCCAACAACGGCGTCGGTTCGTCGGTCAAGAAGCGTGACGACGTCCAGAAGACGGCAGAAGGCAACAAAGCCTTCGCCCACTACCGCTGGTAGCAGCCCGCACGCGCGGAGCCGACATCGGCCAAGACGCTCAGACAACCGACACGAGACGAAGAACAGAGCAACGACATGGCACGCGAGTTCCCACTCGACCGCACCCGCAACATCGGCATCATGGCCCACATCGATGCGGGCAAGACCACCACGACCGAGCGCATCCTCTATTACACCGGCAAGAGCTACAAGATCGGTGAGGTGCACGATGGCGCCGCCACCATGGACCACATGGTGCAAGAGCAGGAACGCGGCATCACCATCACCTCCGCCGCAACCACCTGCGTCTGGAACAACCATCGCATCAACATCATCGACACGCCGGGTCACGTCGACTTCACCATCGAAGTCGAACGGTCGCTGCGCGTGCTCGACGGCGCGGTCACGGTGTTCGACTCCGTCGCCGGGGTCGAGCCGCAGACCGAGCAGGTCTGGCGGCAGGCCAACAAGTACAACGTTCCGCGCATGTGTTTCGTCAACAAGATGGACCGCATCGGCGCGGACTTCTACCGCACCGTCGACATGGTCAAGGATCGCCTCGGTGCGACCGTTGCGGTGTTGCAGCTCCCGATCGGTGCCGGTGGCATCGAGACCGACACACCGTTCATCGGCCTCGTCGATCTCGTGAAGATGAAGGCGCTCATCTGGCACGACGAGGAGCTCGGCGCGAAGTGGGACGAGGTCGAGATCCCGGCCCATATGGCCGACGAGGCCGCCCAATACCGCGAAGAGCTCCTCGAGACGGTCGCGACCAGCGACGAGTCCCTGATGGAGAAGTACCTCGGCGGCGAGGAGCTCGACCCGAACGACATCAAGCGCGCCATCCGTAACGGCACGTTGGCGTTCGAGTTCGTCCCGATCCTGTGCGGGTCGGCGTTCAAGAACAAGGGCGTGCAGCCCATGCTCGACGCGGTCGTCGACTATCTCCCGTCGCCCCTCGACCTTCCCCCCACCGAGGGCGAGAGCGTCAGGGGCGACGAGAAGCTCTACCGCAAGGCCGACGAGTCCGAACCGTTCGCGGCGCTGGCGTTCAAGATCGTGGCCGACCCGTTCGGCAAGCTCACCTACTTCCGGGTCTACTCGGGCCAGATCGAGAAGGGTTCCGAGGTCTACAACTCCACCAAGGAGAAGAAGGAGCGCCTCGGGCGCATTCTCCTGATGCACGCCAACCAGCGCGAAGACCTCGACATTGCCATGGCCGGTGACATCGTCGCCGGGCTCGGCTTCAAGAACACCACGACCGGCGACACGCTGTGCGACAAGGACAAGCCGATCGTCCTCGAGCGGATGATCTTCCCCGAACCAGTCATCCACGTTGCCATCGAGCCCAAGTCGAAAGCCGACCAGGACAAGCTGGGCAAGGCGTTGTACTCGCTGTCCGACGAAGACCCCACCTTCCGCGTCCGTAGCGACGAGGAGACGGGCCAGACGATCATCTCCGGCATGGGCGAGCTGCACCTCGAGGTGCTCGTCGACCGCATGATGCGGGAGTTCCATGTCGAGGCGAACGTCGGCAAGCCCCAAGTCGCCTACCGCGAGACCATCCGCGGCAGCGTGATGGGCCACGTCGAGCGCTACGTCAAGCAGACGGGTGGCAAGGGTCAGTTCGCCCACGTCGTCATCGACGTCGAGCCCAACCCCGGTGGCGGTTACGTCTTCGAGGACAAGATCACCGGTGGCGCCGTCCCCCGTGAGTACATCCCGTCCGTCAATGCCGGCATCGCCGAGGCGCTCACGAACGGCGTTCTCGCCGGCTACCCGATGGAGGACATCAAGGTCCGCCTCGTGCACGGCAGCTACCACGACGTCGACTCGTCCGAAATGGCGTTCAAGATCTGTGGATCGATGGCCTTCAAGGAAGCGGCACGCAAGTGCAAGCCCGTCCTCCTCGAACCCATCATGAGCATCGAGGTCGTCACCCCCGACGACTACATGGGCGATGTCATCGGCGACATCAACAGCCGCCGCGGCCAGATGGAAGGCATGGAGGCCCGCAACGGGACCCAGGTCATCCGGGCCAAGGTGCCACTATCGAACATGTTTGGCTATGTGAGTGACCTGCGCTCGCGTACTCAGGGTCGTGCTGCGTACACAATGATCTTCGATTCCTACCAAGAAGTACCCGATGGCGTGGCGAAGGAAATCATCGCCCGCGTTCGCGGCGAGTAATCCTCTCCTCCTGTCACCAAGACGACCGAACACCGTAAGAAAGAGACGCCACCATGGGCAAGCAGAAGTTTGAGCGTAATAAGCCGCATTTGAATATTGGGACGATGGGTCATATTGATCATGGTAAGACGACGTTGACGGCGGCGATT
>JAYUDQ010000406.1:0-1811 GCA_043739745.1 Acidimicrobiia bacterium
CAAGAACATCCTGCTCCCGCTGGACGGTAGCCCGCTTGCCGAACAGATGCTCGAGCCGGCCCTCGCCCTGGGCAGGATAATGGGTGCCGCCTTCACCCTGGTGCGAGTAATCTCACCGACCGTTCGCCTCGAGTTCGTGCCCGAGAGCATGGCGCTCGAGAAGGTGGCCGACGATGTCCTCGGGCAGATCCGTACCTGCCAGCACAAGGTGCGTGCGGAAGCGCAAGCCTACCTGGACGGCGTGGCGGCACGCCTGCGGGCTCGCGACCTTCGCGTCGAGACCTGCGTGGTGGCCGACGAGCAACCCGCCGTCGGCATCCTGCGCGAGGCGGCGATTTTCGGGGCCGACCTGATCGCCATGGAGACGCACGGCCGGCGCGGCCTGGCGCGCCTCCTGCTGGGCAGCGTCGCGGACAAGGTGGTTCGGGGCGGGCACCTTCCCATCCTGCTGCACCGTCCCGTCCAGGCATGAACGACGGCGGGGTTCGACTCCGGCAGCACGAGGAGATGGCCATGACTTCCAATCGCGCAGTTCTCGATGGCAACGAGGCCGTGGCTCATGTGGCCTACCAGGCGAGCGAAGTGATCGCCATCTACCCCATCACTCCCTCCTCGACGATGGGCGAATGGTCCGATCAGTGGGCTGCCGAGGGACGGCCCAATGCCTGGGGCACCGTGCCACTGGTGGCCGAGATGCAGAGCGAAGGCGGAGTTGCGGGGGCGATCCACGGTTCTTTGCAGGCGGGGGCATTGACGACGACGTTCACCGCGTCGCAGGGTCTGCTCCTGATGATCCCGAACCTGTACAAGATCGCCGGAGAACTGACGCCTCTGGTCATCCACGTCGCCGCCCGCGCCCTGGCGGCACAAGGCCTGTCGATCTTCGGCGATCACTCCGATGTCATGGCGGCCAGAGGCACCGGCTTTGCCATGCTGGCGTCCGGCTCCGTCCAGGAGGCGGCCGACCTGGCCCTGGTGGCGCATGCGGCTACGCTGGAATCGCGCATCCCTTTCTTGCATTTCTTCGATGGGTTTCGGACCTCGCACGAAATCATGCGGATCGAGTTGCCAACGCCGGAGCAGGTACGCGCCCTACTCGAATCCTCGGGAGTTCACGACCATCGTCGTCGTGCCCTGTCCCCCGATCATCCGTGCATACGCGGCACCGCTCAGAACCCCGATGTCTACTTCCAGGCCCGCGAGACGGTCAACCCCTATTATCTCGCCTGCCCTGCCATCGTGCAAAATGCCATGGACCGTCTCGCCGGCCAGACGGGGCGAAGCTACCACCTGTTCGACTACGTCGGCGCGGCGGATGCCGAACACGTCGTGGTCCTCATGGGATCGGCTGCCGGTGCCGTCGAGGAAGCTCTGGATGACCTCAACGCTCGCGGCGAAAAACTCGGCCTCCTCGAGGTTCGCCTCTATCGTCCCTTCTCGGTCGAGCATTTCCTCGCCGCTTTGCCGCCGACGGTCAAGAGCCTGACCGTGCTAGACCGCACCAAGGAGCCTGGCAGCATTGGCGAGCCGCTCTATCTCGATGTGGTTGCGGCGTTGAACGAAGGGCTGCCCGGCCCTCGTCCGCGTGTCGTCGGCGGACGCTACGGGTTGTCGTCGAAGGAGTTCACGCCCGGCATGGTCAAGGCCGTCTTCGACAACGCCCGTGCCGGGCGGCCGCGCAACCACTTCACCGTCGGCATCCGCGACGATGTGACGCACACCAGTCTCGACTTCGATCCCGGTTACTCGACCGAGCGCTCCGACACGGTCCGCGCCGTGTTCTACGGCCTCGGCTCCGATGGCACGGTGGG
>JAYUDQ010000407.1:0-4979 GCA_043739745.1 Acidimicrobiia bacterium
CATCCGAGCAGACCTCAAGCGGCCCGAGGATCCGAAACTCCATGTCGAGGCTCAAGCGTAATCGAGCGGTCAGTCAGGGCACCGCTGACCCTTGAATGCGATCACTTTGCGACTTCTTTACCGCCGGCAGCCGAGATTTCGCCGTTGCTTTACCACCGGGACGCAGGCTCGAGCGAATCGATCGCACTGGGCGGTCGACCAGGAAAGGAACAGGAAGATGAAGCTCGACCGGAACATCAAGAAGCGTCGCCGGCTGGCGCGCTCACTCGAGGGCGCAGCCGTCCCCGAGCGCGCGTTGTTCGTACGAGGGCCGGGGTACATCGTCCAGCCGAGCGTCGCGCTCGCGTGTGCCCCTTCCTTGCGGGCTCTCGCGGCCGCATTGCGCGACGAAACTCGTCCGATCGGTGAGGAAAGCATCAAAGCAGTAAGGCAGTTCCTCTGCGGCCCGGACTCGGCCTTCCTCGGCCACGATGCAACTGAGGCGCTCCGCGAGGCCGTTCGTCTCCAGCACACCGTCGTCGGAGCAGACACGGCCAGCCTCAACTTGGAACCCTTGGCCGTCGCTGTCTGAGCCCCGAGCGGCCACCGCGGTTCGAGCGAGGCCGAGAGCCCGAAACCCGTCAAGACGGGATACAGCCCTCGGCCTCGCGCTCTCGCCGGCAGAGTCCGCGCGGCCCCGGCCCGCCCGTTCTAACCGATCACCCCGCCCGCAACGATCCGGTACACGCAATCGAACGAGTTGACACCCGACCCCCAAGGTCATGTCTGCGCCACGACCCAAGGAGGAAACCATGGACGAGATATTCCGCATGCTCGGCAAGGAGCATCAAGCCGATCTCGAGCGCGAAGCTGAGAGTCGTCGACTAGCGAAGTACAGTCGGGGTGACCGAGCCCACGTGGCACCGGCCTCGGCGAGGCCAGGACGCAGCAACTGGCTGCAAGTCTTCGCTTCCCGCAGGCCCCGAGCTTCGAGTTCGAAGCTCAGCTGACCTTACGACGGCGAACAGCCGGCCGTTCGCCGAGACCCGTCAGCGCGCCCCGCAGGAGCGGGTCGTCCGCGACATCGCCGTGCTCGTTCCAGCCCGGCAGCGAGTTGCCGCTGGGGAGACCGTCGTTGACTCGGGATCGTCCACCTTGTTCGCAAGGCGGCGGCGAAATCACCCGCTTGAATCCCCAAACTTCGGCCAGCGGCAGTGCTCGCCCTGTCGCGGAAGGCCGGTCGACCCGCATCGGCGCTCTCTCGCGGCACCAACCATCCTGCAGCCCGACCTTGTGTCCCCGTCCTCGCGAGGCGGGGTTCGTACCTGAAACCCAAGGTAGTAGACGGCGGAGCATTTTCGAAACCCATGGAACTAAACGGGGCACGTTTGAACCGCTCCCGGCTTGCCAGCGCCTATCTGTTGGCCAGGTCGCTCGCGGGAAGACCCAGGCCGGAAACCCAGCCGCAGAGCCAGATTCGGCCACGGGCTGGGGCTGTCCAGGAAGCGGTTATTCGGGTTCTCACGGCAGCTGAGCGGCACCTTCGCGCCCGAGAAATCCATGCAACAGCCGAACAACTGGCCGGAACGGCGCTCTCCTGGAACACGGTCAAGGACTGCCTGCACAAGAACGCCCGCCGATCCGACAGTCCAGTCGAACGCGTGGGCCACGGCCGCTACCGTCACCTCTGAATCGCACACGACGGCCCGTCGCAGGGTTCGCTCGAACGACCCGGCCAGCGCAGACGGTCGCATCAACTCGCTCTCGTTGGCGCGTCCCCGGCGCCTGTTCGTCGTGTCGGTCGAGGAGTGTGCGCGTGTCGTGCGAGCTGAGACGGCGAATCAGAGAGTGGACAGGCGCTCGCGCGAGGCGTGTTCGAGCTGGTCGCTGCACTCGGGGGCAGCCTTCATCAGCCAGCTGACGAGCACCCAGTCGAGGACGAGCAGTCGGGTAGGCTCGGTCGCGGTGACAGTGGCCGAGCGCGTGCGGGCGAAGCCGGCACCCCAGTCGATCGCGGACAGCTCGCCAAAGAACGCGCCCGGGCCTAGGGTTGCGAGCAGGTTGCCGTCGGCGCTGACCTGGACTTCGCCTGTGAGGATGACGTACAGGTCGCGGCTAATCTGCCACTGCTCGACGATGGCCTCACCGGCCACGGCGAGGTGCTCGTGCGCGCTGAGCAGGACGCGTTGTGCCTGCTCGTCGTCGAGCGAGCCGAACAGGCTTAGCGAGCGGAGCGCGTCTTCGGTGAGGGTGGGCCGTCGCAGCCAGCCCGCTTCGACCGCGGGGTAGCTTTCCCGTGTCGCGGTCGCCGGGCCGGCGGCAGTCTCCACCGGAAGGGTCGTGGCGAGTTCGAGTGCGCGCCCGACCTCGGCCCGGGTGGTGGAGTGGTTGAGAATGCAGAGGCGCAGCACGTAGCGGCCGCGCACCCGTGCTGTGGAGATGAAGACCTCGCCGCCTTGCTCGATCCGCTCTGCCAGGCTGGCGTTGAGCCGCTCCAGGATGGTTTCGTCGTCGACCCCCTGCGGGTGCCGTCGGAACGTGAGGACACCGAGGCACGCGGGAGACATCAGCTCCAGCTCCGGCGAGGCCTCGACCACCGCCTGCGCGTGGAGCGCCAGGTCGATACAGCTGTCGATCGCCTGCCGGAAGGCGGCGACGCCGAAATAGCGCAGCGAGATCCAGAGCTTGAGCGCCCGGCTGCTGCGCGTCAGCTGCAGGCCGAGGTCGGAGAAGTTCACCTCGCGCTCGATTGCGGTGATGTCCTTCAGGAAGTCGGGTGAGATCTCGAAGCCGCGCCGCAACTGGGAGCCGTCGCGTACGAGCAGTGCCCCGAGCTCGATCGGCTGGTAGAGCCACTTGTGCGGATCGAGCGTGATCGAGTCGGCAAGCTCCATCCCAGCGAGCGCCGCCCGTCCGCGCTCACTGAGACAGGCGAAGGCGCCGTAGGCGCCGTCCACGTGCAACCAAATCCCGTGTTCGTGGCAGATCTCCGACAGCTCGTGGAACGGGTCGATTGCGCCCGCCGCGGTGGTGCCCGCGTTCGCGACGACCATCAGCGGGTGCCGCCGACCCGTCTTGTCGGCTGCGATCGCGCTGCGCAGGGCCTCCGGGCGCATCCGCGCCCGCTGGTCGGTGGGGATCACTCGCACCTGATCGGGTCGGAAGCCCAGCGCGCGGGCCGCCCGGGCCAACGAGGAGTGGGTCTGGTCGGACATGTACACGACCGCCTGCTCGTCCATCGGGCCGATTCGCGCTTCCCGCGCGCACGCGAGCGCCGTCAGGTTCGCGGCCGACCCGCCTGACAGGAGCACGCCTGCGGCCTGCTCCGGGTAGCCGACCCACCGCCGGAACCAGTCCAGCACCACTAGCTCGAGCGCGCTCGGCCCCGACGCTCCCAGCCACCAGCAGGTGTCCACGTTCAGGGCGCTCGCGATTAGATCGCCGAGCGCCCCCGGCCAGGTCCCCTCACCCGGGATGAACGCCAGGTAGCCCGGGTGGCTGATCCGCGCCACGAAGGGCAGCACGTCCTCCTCCAACCCGGCCATGATCTCCTCGAACCCCACCGGCTCTTCTGGCGGCGGGATCGCAAGCCGCGCGTGCAGCTCCTCCGGCGTCGCCGAGCGAACGACCGGCCCCGCCGGCCCCGTGATCCGCTCCACCAGCATGTCCACCGTGCGATAGCCGAGCTGGCGCATCAGCTCCGGATCGAGAGAGAGCGGGGAGCCGTCGCCGATTGCCATCCTCGGCGACCTTACTACGGCATCAGGACACCCGAGAGCGCGATGCCGGAGCCCCTGTTCGGTGTGGCAGGCGATTGGTAGAGTCGGCGCCCCGCCCGTCCCGCCCGTCCCGCCCGGCCGGCCGAATCGGGCCAGGCAGAAAGGAAAGAACGTGATGACCGGACAGACGGCCGACAGCGCGGCCACGCTCGCACTGGTGCAACGCTTCATCGGGTCGGTCGGCCGCCGCGACGTGGACGCGATCCTTGCCAACATGACAGACGACGCGGTCTACGAGAACTTCGGCCACGACGTCGACGCCGGCCGCCACGAAGGGCAGGCTGCAGTGCGCGCCGCCTTCGAGGCAGTGTTCACCGCCTACCCCGACTGCCACTCCGAGACGGACGAACTCTTCGCCTCCGGCGGCCGCTGCTGCTACTGCTGGACGATGCGCTGGACCGAGCCGGACGGGAGCGAGGGAGTCTCGCACGGAACCGACGTCTTCACTGTCCGCAATGGCAAGGTCGCGTACAAAAAGACGTACGAGTAACCCCGGCCTGGCGGCTCGCCGCGCTCGCACGGGGCGTGCGTTTCGCTGCGGTCGGTTTCGACTCGCCGGGTGCGGCGGAGTCGGCTTGGCCTGGGGCGGTTCTCTGACCGATCTGGTGTCTGTGTAGGGATGGGCAGTCCGGGACTTCCGCACGGGAGAGGCTCACACGCAACGGGGGTAGGGGTCGGTTCGACCTAAACGACGCTCTGTGCTGGTGGCCACACGATGGCCACGCCTAGCGACTTGCGGGTAGACCTCTTCTTGGTGATGAGGTGCGTTCTGCGGCCGCCGGATTCGGGGACCCACGTTGCTGTTAGACAGAACGACCCAGAAACCGCAGCACGGCTCCTCGGCGCCTGGGACGAGATCCACAAACGCACCGGCGCACCATTCGACCCCTACGACATCCGAGACCACACACAACTCCACCCACCACCTCTCGCACAAACTCGGCCCAAAGACCACGACGGTCATCGCAGAAGGCGCACACCTCGGCCTACCCGCAGCCGTCGAGCTCGCCCGCGAAGTGCTCGCAGCGCTAGACCACGCCCGTCTGGTCGGCAATCCGAATGACTAACCTCGCCCGAGAGCGGCCGCCCAAGAGACATTCCTGAAACGTTGGGCACCCCTAGGCCGATCCTGCAGGCCGGTGCGTCTTTAGGGCAGGGCGCGGTAGAGGTGCCAGCGGTCGGGTACGCCTTTAAGCTCGTGCTGGCCGGCGTCTTCGAAGC
>JAYUDQ010000408.1:0-1809 GCA_043739745.1 Acidimicrobiia bacterium
CGGCCGAGCGTGTCGAGCGACTCGGACTCCACCTTGACGATGACATCGTACGGACCGGTGACCTCTTCGGCGCTGATCACACCAGGAATGGCGGCCACGCCGGACGACACAAGTGAGGACTTTCCGACGTCGACCTGGATGAGGATGTACGCGCTGACCGACATTGGCAACCTCCGATTGGGGAACGCGCAGTGTAGAGCGGCGCTGCACGGCCCCCGCCCGCGAAATCAACGCGGTCGCGTGGTGCGCATGCCTTTGCTCATAGCACCGGCACGGCGAGGGCGCCCACGTTCGCGATGCGGCGCAGCCATTCCTCACGGGGCGGCGATCCGACAGGCGTGCGCACGACGATCTGTGCCATCTGTGCGCGAACCAGCGAATGAACGGCATCAGTGTCCCATCCGACGGCCTTCGCCGCGCCGCCGTCGTACGCGTCGATGGCCGCTTCGAACGCGACGATCGGGGCAAGCCGGAACCGTAGGGTCCACCACAGCCAGGCAAGGTCGATAAGCGGGTTGCCCCACCCAGCCCATTCCCAGTCCACTAGGCCGCTGAGGCGCACCCGACCGCCTCGAGCCGTCTGCCAGAGCGTGTTGTGGAACCCGAAGTCGCCGTGGACGAGGGCAACTCCCCGTCGGATCGCATGGTGGCCGAGCGCATCGAGCAGCTCAGCGCGCACTGCGTCCGGAAGGCCAGCGCGCGCCACGGCGAGCGCAACTTCGTCGGCGCGCTTCGACAGATCGAGCGACGGGTCCGTCACCGGGGTCGACACCGCCGAGTGCACCCGTCGAAGGAGCCGGCCGAGCAGCTCCCCATGCGCTTGCAGGTCACCGATCTCTCTGGTCTGCACCAAGCCCAGGCCAGGCTCGCCCACAACAACATCCAGGAGACTCACCGTCCACTCCTCAAGATTCGTATGTGCACGTATTGTCGGGATCGGCAAGTCGCAGTCCGCGATGAGCGAAAGCATGCGGGCCTCGCGAGCCACATCTGCGCGCTTGTCTTCGGCGGCCGCAGCCTTCACGACGACGTGCACAGCAGCTTCGTCGGCGGCGCCTTGCAAGGTCACGAAGAACGTGAGGTTCGAGAACCCGCCGAACGTCGGTCGGATGTTGCGGACCTCACCGTCGGCCGACTGCGTGCGCAGCCAAGCGAGCACCGGCGCCGGAATGATGAGGGCGGGCGGAGGCACGGAGCTACGACTGGCGGCCGCGGCCGACACGCCCCGCCCTGCGGGCATGACGGGCGGCGGCGAGCTCGATGAGCCGATCGACAAGATCGGGATAGCTCAGCCCGCTGGCGGCCCATAGCTTGGGGTACATCGACACCGGCGTGAAGCCCGGAATCGTGTTGGCCTCGTTGACGATCCAGCCGCGGCCGGGCCCACCGGTCGAGCCGTCATCGAAGAAGAAGTCGACCCGGGCCATCCCCTCGCAACGGAGCGCTCGATACGCGGCCAGCGCGAGCCGCTGTCCTTCGACCACGTCGCCGGGCGGCAGCAGAGCCGGGATCACGAGTTGTGCGCGGTCTTCGAGGTACTTGTCCTCGTAGTCGTAGAAGTCGTGCCCCGGCAGGATCTCGCCGGGCACGGACACCTCGGGCTGCTCGTTGCCGAGCACGGCGAACTCGATCTCCCGGCCGACGATCGCCTCCTCGACGACGATCCAGTCATCGAAGCCGAGCGCCAGTTCGAGAGCGGCGCTGAACGACTCCGCATCGTCGGCCCGGGACACACCGACGGACGAGCCGAGGTTTGCAGGCTTCACGAACACCGGCCAGCCGAGTGTCGAGGCGACCTCAAAGGCAAAC
>JAYUDQ010000409.1:0-4978 GCA_043739745.1 Acidimicrobiia bacterium
CCGCTTCCGATGTTGCCGGCAGCGGTCTGGACCGACCAGACCCGATCGCCCACGCCGCCGCGAGCATCGAGCTCGAGCCGCTCGACGTCCTCACCGACCATGGACTTCACCGGGTAGCGGTGCAGGGACAGGACGCGCCCCGAGAAGACCATGGACCCACTCTGCCAAGAGGGCAGCGATGGCCGCTGGGAACTTTGGCAAGATGGTCGGTGGGGCGGTAGCTCAGCTGGTCAGAGCACGGGACTCATAATCCGACCGGGCTGCTGCCTGTCGCGTTGGCCAAATGCCTTCAACTGCTCGAGAATGCCTGAGAATAAAGGGATCCCGAGATGCGAGGCGCGATTGGCCTGAACCGCGGATCGCCGCAGGTCACCACCGCTTACCGCTCGATTGGGCACGTTGGGGGCACGCGATCTCCCGGTGCTAGCCCCGACGCCGGTGAGCGTCTGGTGCCACGCTTCGCGGCTGAGGCCGGGCGACCTCGACGGCCTGGCACGTTCCTTGAGGTACACGGCGAAGGTTTGCGTCGTCAAGGTGGTCAGAGGATTCCAAACGTACCTGTGAATGCTCGCCCGAACTCTTCCCGTCGGGGGACTTGACGACCCGTCCTACAACCTCAGCACCAGGGATGAAGGGGAGCGTTTGCGGGGCCAGGTAGTCGTTGGCAGCGGCATGAGTATCCGCGTAGTTGATGCCTGCAGACGTAACCTCGATCAGCGCTTGTCCGAGCTTCCATTCGGGGTCGGGGACATCGTCTCGCAGCTTCAGAACCTCGGGACCGCCGAACTGTTCGATCATGATTGCTCTCATGCCACACATGATCCCATGAGTTGGACAAGACACCACTCAGCCCGACTGGACTGGACAAGCGACCGACAGCATTGAGGCGAGCCTTGCATTCGCAGGCGGGTCCGGGACGGCGATTGAACTGTCGCGACGCGCCATCCTGGATGACCACATCTGGCACCACGTCCTCGATGGTGATGAGGGCGTTGGGCAACCGGGCTGCTGTGGCCGTGACCGTCAGCAGGATTGCCTTTGCGATCAGCACGCGTCCGTTCTCACACGCCGGCGGGTGAGAGATTCGTGGCTACGCGCGCCCCGCGGACGCGTTCCCCAGGGTCGGGGCCGCCCTTTGGGGGCTGAGAAACGCAGAAGTGCTTGACCACGTCTCCTTTAAGGCAGACGAGGTCCTGCTTCCCATCATTCGGCTGTGTCTCTACACGGACGTGAGAGTTCCCGGGGCCTCGGAGCGCGGTAGAAGTTCCGGCCTTCGCTTCCGGTTCGGTGGCCGATACGCGCCCCTTGTCTGCCCGGGGCGATGCGGTCGCCATGTGGGCGGACGTAGGCCCGCCAGAGGCGACGAGCGCGCGAGTCTCGATGGCTCTCGCGTAACTCGGTGAATTATCGATAGCAGTTGGCAGGGTAGTGGCCCCGATCGGCGCGACGAGTGTGAGGAGCAACGCCATCGGTGCCGCGCTAGCCGTGGCCAACCCAGGGCCGAGGATTCGACGCCGGGCACCAGCCAAGACTCCGGCGCAACCACCTATGGGTCCTACTCGGAGCAGAAGACGTTTGCGGATTCGGTATCGGCGCACGGCGAGCCGGTTTCGTTCTTCGCGGTGATGAGAGCGCTCGAGGAGTGCTCGCCGATCCTCGGCTGGAAGACGTGCGATTTCCGCCACGATGGAGGTGAGCACGAGCCGATCCTCGATCTGGACGAAGGCATCGTCGGCGCCTCGATCGGCGTGGGGGACCGAAGAGTCCAGTTCGCCGTGTCGGGAAGCTCGATGCCTGAGCTGGTCAATCCAGAGGTTGCGAGCGACGACAAAGCAGAACCGTCGCAAGTCAGCTGCGTCGACGAACGAGACCTGACGCTGTAGTACGCGCTCAGCTGCTTGCTGGACCAGATCGTCGATGTCGTGCCGCGACGCACCTTGACCAGCGAGGTATCGCCGAAGTGGCACTTCCACCTCCGGCCAGATCTCTCCGAGTTCGGGCGTAACGCCTAGGCACTCGCTCCGTGGACTCGTTATACCCAGTCCCCCAGTCTCAAGGAGATCCATCGATGAACCGCTCCGTTCTCGTCTCGGCAGTCCTCGGTGCGTGCCTCGTACCAGGGCTGCGAGCGGCCTCACCCCCACACCCGTCGATCAGGCTCGCATACCTACCGTGCGTTGTCGCGGATGGCGGCGCCGCCGGGGTGCACCAAGGAGTCCGAATCTGCCCGCCCGTCGTGAGCAAGCAGGTGAGGCCGACCTAGCGCGTTAAGGCAGCATCGGACATTTCGCCTGTAATGACCGCTGAGTGGCTCCGTGGTCTCTGTAGTCGGAGCCATCGGGCGCCGACACTGTGAAGGGACCAAAGAGTGTTCAACTCAGTAACCAAGCGCGTTCTGCGCAGCAGTCTCGTGGCCACGAGCATCGTCATCGGCGTCGGCCTCGCCGGCCCGGCTGCGGCGCTCGCCTCATCCGAGACGGTCAACGTCCCGGTTCCCGGGAACCCGTGCACGGTCACCGTCTCGCAGTACGTGAACCCGGCCGTATACCCGCCGGCGAGCGCGAGCGAGTCCTCAACCTGCAAGATCTGACTTTCGTTGGGCCGGTGCCTCCGCGCTGGAGCGCACCGGCCCGTCGAGGGTGCTGCCTCACTGGGTCAGACGCGGAGGCGGAGACACTTCCGGTCGGGAGACGGACCCGTTGGGGGCGAAGAGTCCACAGGCAGAGGGTCGACCAGCCGATCCGATTCGAGCTGGTCCCGTGGCGTGCTGCGAGGAGCAGGAGACAGCGCCTCACCGTCGAATCTTCTCTAGTACAACAGGCCACCAAACGATCAGGATCGCTATGAAGTCGCGGGGCTCGCGTGCTCCAAAGGCGCTGTTGGCCGTCGCGGTCGCGGCCAGTCTGCTGGGGGTCTCATCTGCGCAGGCGTCGACGCGTGCGTTGACGGCCAATGTGGTCACGGTGCGGTCTCATGTCGTGCTGGCGGTCGTGGACACCTCAGTCAACGTCTACCACCACGACTTCGCCGCCCCCGCGCGCACGGCGAGCCCAAGAACGTGGCTGCCCGGCTATCCAAGCTCGGGTCGGCCACTGCACTTACATCTACAGGAACAAGATCTCGCCGCCGCACGCGCGAAGGACGACGCAGCGTGGGCGGCGCTCAAGCCCGGCCAGCTCTACTACCTTCCGGGTACCAGATTCTCCGGACTGATCTATCTCGCTAGCCCGGTGGACAGGGCAACCGGGCAGGCGAGTGTGACTTACCCACCCCCGCCGAACCCGCCACGCCCCGTCATAGACGGTTACACCTACCACGGGACCGGCGTCGCAAGTGTGGCCGCTGGCAGCAAGTACGGAACCTGTCCCGACTGCGACATCGTGTTCGTCGCCGCAGACAATCTCGAAGACGGGCTCGCCTGGGCAGCCAGGCAACCTTGGATCGATGTCATCAGCAACTCCTGGGGCGGGCCGTTAGGTGTGCCGACGCAAGTCACGGGAGCGCATCCGGATCGTGCGAAGGCAGTATCGGCCTCACCCGCAAGCTGGGCCGCTGCTAGCGCTGGCAAAGCGGTCGTCTTCGCCAGCGGGAACGGGGTGACTGACCTCGGACCGACGACACACGGAACGCAGCATTCGCTGACCTGGGACAGCCCCTACGCTGGGCCGCCTTGGGTGTTGACGGTAGGTGCCGCCAAAGCGACGAGTGGGCAACCCACGGATTGGCACAACATTCCAGTGGACGTCATCGCCCAGGGTGAGGCGCGTCCTGCGGCGGACTTCGCAAGCCTGGACGGCGCAGAAACGTTCATTGGGACCTCATGCGCCGCCCCTATCGCGGCGGGCGTGCTCGCCGAGGCGCTCTTCAGGGCTCGCGTTGGCACTCGCGATGCGCACGTCGGGCCCACCGGTGGATCACTCCTCACACCGAGTGCACGACCAGTTGGCGGCCCCGCGGCCGACGGCCGCCTGACCTATCTCGAACTGCTTGACGCGGCTCGACGCGTCGCCGAGTGGAAGGCCTTCGACCCGTCAACCTTCACCTCCGACCCAATGCAGGCGTTCTCGACACCGACGACCCCAGCGGCATACGCGTACGAAGGTTTCGGACTCCTCGACAAGGCCAGCATCACCCCGCTCACGCGAATCCTGCTGGGTCTAACGGCCCTTCCATCTCGACCTGAGATGCAGCAGTGGGCCGACTTCGCGAACACCGTGCGGTCCGCACGATGGGGTGCCGAACCCGACCCCAGTTAGCTGATCGGGATCGCGTACACGCGTCACTGGCGGCCAGTTTTGGATCGAGAAGTGACCTGACGTGTGACGCCGCAGGTCAGCAACTTCTCGACCTTCTCCAGGAACGAATCGATCAACCGCGGCGATCGACCGGAATGTCCGATTAGCATGACTCTGCAGTTCGACAGTGAACCTGTATTTCCTGCCAACGTTTCCCACAAGATTCGCTGCTCGTGGTTGGTGGAAAAGAGTGTTCCCGATGTTCATATGCCGAATACGGTTCCACCGATCATGCAAATCGCATATCAGATCGTACACGGGAGAAGGAAAACACACCTTGGCACAAACGAAGAAACATCGCGATATGCGCAAGGTCGCGATTGCCGCTGCCTTAACGTGCACTTCTCTCATATCCTTGTCGAACACTGCCCATGCTGACGGACCGGTCGCGGGACCTGTCTATGTCTACAATGGGATGGGTCCCTCGAACGTTCTTCCGACGAACTCTGTGGAAATTCCATCCGCAACCTACGTCGCCAACAAGGAAGTTCAGGTCGCGGGTGACACGGAGCAACTCGCTCTCCTCACCGTTGCCAACGAAACCAGTTCCGTACCTGATGAAAGCAGCGCAGGCGCGTTCACTCCCTGCGTCCAAAATGACTGCAATAGTACCCCCGGCAGTTATGCCCTTCCCATTTCCGGTCATCTGCAGGAGAAAGACAACTGGTGCGGCCCGGCGACAG
>JAYUDQ010000410.1:0-1805 GCA_043739745.1 Acidimicrobiia bacterium
CTCATCCCAGAACTGGGAGTAGCGGACGATCACGTACACCCACATCTTGTCGGCGGGCGCCTTCAGGACGTCCGGAGACTTGGTCGAGATGTCGTCCCATGTGAGCGTGGCCGGAGGCTTCGCCCGGGGGTGGCTCGATCCAAGGCGCACCGAGCCGCTGGTTCCTCCACCAGCGTTACCCGACACGTGCTCGAACACCGAGCCGACACCCACGCTCTCGCTGAGTGCGGTGACCGTATGACCGCCGGTCCCCAGACCGCCGTGCAGGTACGAGATCTGATCGCCGGGCCGGATCGCGGCATCGACTCCGGCCGCAGGCAAACCGACGGAGGGAACGCCCGGCGGGACGTTCATCCACGTCTCGTAGGGAATCGCGAAGCCCAGGCCGACGCTCTCGAGCGCGAGCTTCACCGATGAACTTCCGGCCGACGCGCACCACAGCTTCGCTCCTGCGGCCCCGCCGACGTTGGCCGTGCTCTTGAATCCGGCCGCCGCCGCCGCCTTCTGGTTCGACGTGCTCCGTCCGATGTACTGGATGTAGACCTTCATGGTCCCGGGGATCTTCGATGCGTCGCCCTTGTAGAACTGCGCGAACCGTTTGGTTGCGTACTCGGCGAGTAGCAACTGGCCGTCTTCCTCCTGATCCTTTCGCCACTGCGCACTATCGATCAAGCGATCCTGGAGCGTTGCGAACCACGGCGGGAATCCGGCGATGCGGCCCCTCGGCGTGTCACCGGCCGCAGGCGTCGACGACACCGCACCGAGATCGGCGATCTTCTTCTCGCCCCGGGCCTGGTATGAAACTTCGTCGGCATCGGTCAGTCGCGCCGGCGAGCCCGTTGGGTCATTCGCTCCGGCCGGAGGACGCGGGGGCCCCATCGGGGGCAACTCGGGATCGCGCTGGGCGATGCGAGGGATCCCCGTGAGCATGCTGCCGACGGCCCGATTGCCCATCTCTCTTTGCAGGACATCAACACCACTGCCGCGCTCGGCTCCAGTGCTCTGATCCGACGCGTGACCCATCGAGGGCGCGAACGAGTGATGGGCTACGCGACTCTCGGGCTGACGGCGGCGCTGGGCGCGTTCCATATTCGGCTGGCTCCTGACGTGCCCGAGCATACGGACGAAACGCGATCGTCGGAGGCCTTGCTTTCGACAGCTACCCGGCGAAGGTGAGCGGCGGCTCACACGTGGGCGTTTGCTTCAAACCTCACGAAAGCCTCGCGAACTCCTCAACTCCACCCCCGGTCCACCGATCGGGGAAGTCATGCCAACGAGGTCGACGAGCTCCACACCGACGCTCTACGACTTCCGCCGGCCGCACAAGTTCAACCGCGAACACGTGCGGGCGCTGCAGATCGTGGGCGAGACGTTCGCCCGGCGTTTCGCGTCGACACTGTCGACCACCGTGCGGACCATCTGCGAGGTCAGCCTCGAAGGCGTGAGCCAGCTCACGTACGAGGAATACATACGCGCGCTTCCGAATCCGGCCTGCATGGCCATCATCTCGCTCGCGCCACTGCCGGGCACGGCCGCACTCAACCTGCCGGTACCCATTCTCTACGAGGCGATCGACCATCTGCTGGGCGGACCGGGCGGATCGACCCTCAGTGACCATCCGCTGACCGAGATCGAGATGGCCTTGGCCCGTCAGATCCAGGACCGCGCGCTTGTCGAGCTGGCCCGGTCCTTCGATTCGATCATCACGCTCTCCCCGCAACTCCTGCATCAGGAGGCCAACCCACAGTTCGCCCAGGTCGCGGTCTCCACCGATCTGATCGTGTCGATCACATTCACCATGCGCA
>JAYUDQ010000411.1:0-12152 GCA_043739745.1 Acidimicrobiia bacterium
GTGGACTGGCGAAGAGCGCGTTGCGTTCGTGACCGCGTTGTGGTCCGCCAACGACTCAACCGACGAGCGAACTCCGTGGGACGCGCTCGCGCCTCCGCACGGCTGGCCGCTCCCGCCGGCTGCTCATGCCATCGCAAACCGTCTTGGTCGCTTCGCGTCCACGACGAGTGCGTCGTGGTACCGCAGATCGCTGGAGGGCCTCGGTGCGGGCGGCGCTCCTGCGTTCGTCGAGCTGGTCGCGCTTGCCGCGATGGGTTGCGCGGTAGCGGCCTTCGGGCCGGCCCTCGGCATTGACCGGCCAACGTTGCCGGCACCGCGCCCAGGCAACCCCACCCATGTCCTGCCGAAGCTCGCCGACGCGGCGATGAACTGGGTCCCGGTCGTCCCGCCGGCCGACGAGCGAGCCGCAGTCGTGCAGGCGTTCACTGCGGTGCCCGCCGAAGCGGAGATGCTCTGGCGGTTGGCCGCGGCGCAGTACATGCCGCTCGATGCGATGGCGCACATGGACTGGCAGCGTGCCGGCTCATCGCTTCACCGCCGCCAGCTCGAACTGGTCGCCGCCCGACTGTCGATCAGACGCCAGTGCTTCTACTGAACGACGTCCCATGTGGGCATGCTCCGTGCGAGCAGCCGAGCCGTCGGCCAGCCGATCGACGCCGTCGCCGCCGTGGAGGGCGGGTCCACCCAGGTGCCGCTCGGTCGCGAGCTCGTCGCCTTCGTCGATGCCGTGGTCGACCGCGACCCGGCCCGATCCGCTGCAGCGCGAAGTGCGCTCGCCTCGGCCGGTGGAGGCACAGCGGTCGCAGACGCGGCCGCTGTGCTGGCCAACTTCGAGATGATGACCCGAGTCGCCGACGGCACCGGCGCCCGGCAGCTCCCCGAACGACTGGCGACGCTCGGCGACGAACGGGCGCGCCTTGGGCTGGACCGCTACGACTCCGCCCGCTGACGCGGCCTGACCCCTGTCCGCCGACTGACCTACGCCTAGGCTACGGCGGACCACACGCCGGGCGCCCGTGCGCTCACGCAGACCCTGGAGCGCAGTTGCCAGCACCCGCCATCTCGGTCCGAGCGCTGTGGAAGGTCTACGGCCCGAAGCCGACACGCCTGGTGGGCTCGCCCGACGCCGACCTGCCCCGCGAGGAACTCGAGGCGGCGACGGGCAATGTGGTCGCCATGCGCGACATCAACATGGAGGTCGCGCATGGCGAGGTCTTCGTCGTCATGGGCCTGTCGGGCAGCGGCAAATCGACGCTCGTTCGCTGCCTCACCCGTCTCATCGAGCCGACGTCCGGGACCGTGCACATCGGCGGTGTCGACGTGACTGCGGCGAACGAGAGCGAGCTGCTCGACGTGCGCCGCAACAAGGTGAGCATGGTGTTCCAGCACTTCGGCCTTCTCCCCCATCGCAGCCTGATCGACAACATCGGGTTCGGGCTCGAGGTCCGCGGCGTCGACCGCGCAACGCGCCAGGCGAAGGCCCGGGAGATCTTGGACCTCGTGGGGCTCGCCGGGTTGGGCGAGCGCAAGCCGGATCAGCTGAGCGGCGGCATGCAGCAGCGCGTCGGCCTGGCCCGGGCACTGGCCACGGACCCCGAGGTGCTGCTGTTCGACGAGCCCTTCTCGGCCCTCGACCCGCTCATCCGCCGGGACATGCAGGACGAGGTCATCCGCCTCCGGGCCGAGGTGAACAAGACGATGGTCTTCATCACCCACGACCTGTCGGAGGCGCTGCGGCTCGGCGATCGCATTGCCATCATGCGCGACGGCCGTTTCGTCCAAGTGGGTACGCCGGCCGAGGTCGTCGGCGCGCCGGCGGACGACTACGTGCGCAACTTCGTGCGCGACGTCCCCCGCTCGCATGTCATTGCCGTCGAGGACGTCATGTCGCCCGTCCTGGCCGGCGAACAGGGTCATGTCGTCACGGTGGGCACCAAGATCCGCGACGTCGTCCGCTACGTGGCCGCGTCGGATCAGCCACTGTGCGTCGTCGATCACGAGCGACGGCCGATCGGCAGTGTCGACCGCGTCACCGTACTGTCGGTGATCGCAGGCGACGACCTCCACATCGTCACGCCATCGGCGGACGTAGCGGTGTGATCGCGACTGCCCTGGTCGGCTTCGCACTCGGCCGCAGGCCGCCGACGTGGCTCGACATCCACCTCAGGCCCTGGGTCGACAGCCTGTACCGCTGGAGCCAGCTCCACGGCGACAAGAACTGGCTGTTCCGCATCGTCTTCACACCCTTCGCTCACGCCGTCACGTGGATGACCAAGACGCTGCTTTCCGGACTGCGATCGATCCGGTGGCCCGGCGTGCTCGCGCTCACGGCCCTTGTCGGCTGGCGGACGTCGGGCGGCAAGGCCGCGGCGACCGGCGTCGTCGTGCTGGCCGGGTGTGGCGTCCTTGGGTTCTGGGACGACACCCTCATCACGGCATCGATCATGCTCGTGGCCGTCGCCATCTCGCTCGTGATCGGCATCCCGCTGGGCATCTGGGCAGGCCTGTCGGACCGGGCGGAGCGCGTCCTGCGAGCATTCCTCGACACAGCGCAGGTGATGCCACCGTACGTGTACTTACTTCCGCTGGTAGTGGCGTTCGGCATCGGCATCCCGCCCGCCGTCGTCGCCACCGTGATCTACGCGGTGCCGCCGGCCGCACGCCTCACGAGCCTCGGCATCCGCGAGGTGGCGGGGACCACGACGGAGGTCGGCATGTCCTTCGGCTGCACCCGCCGACAGCTCCTCATGAAGGTGCAGCTCCCGCTGGCCCGGCGAGCCATCCTGCTCGGCATCAATCAGGTGATCATGATGGCCTTCGGCGTCGTCGTCATCGCCGCGTTCGTCGGTACCGGCGGCCTCGGCTCCGATGTGCTCGCCGGGCTGCAGAAGGTCGACGTCGGCGCGGCATTCGTTCCCGGCTTGGCCCTCGTGCTCGTGGCCGTGGCCATCGACCGGACGACGACGGGAACCTCGGCGGGAGCAAGGACGCGGCGAACTCTGCTCATCGGTCTCGGCGGACTCGTCATCGTCAGCGTCGTCGCACGGCTGCTGAACCTCGACACATTCCCCTCGTCGCTGCACGTGAACCTGGCCAAGCCCGTCAACTCGGCCAACAGCTGGATCGGCGACCACATCCGCCACTCCACCCAATCGTTCAGCGACTGGCTGGTGATCCATGTTCTCTCCCCGTTGCGCGACCTCCTGCAGAAGGTCGCATGGTGGCTCATCGTGGTGATCACCACCGCCCTGGGGTGGCGAAGCGGCGGACGGCGGCTCGGCGCGCTGTGTGCGGGCTGCATGGTCGGGATCGCCTCGCTGGCCGTGTGGGATCTGGCGATGGACACACTCAGCCAGGTGCTCGTGGCCGTTGTGCTGAGCACGCTCATCGCCCTGCCGATCGGCATCCTGGCCGGCCGGTCCGAGACCGTCGAACGGCTGTTGCGGCCGCTCCTCGATGCCGCGCAGGTGATGCCCGCATTCGTGTACCTCGTGCCGGTGATCGCACTGTTCAACGTCGGCCGGGTCCCGGGAGTGATCGCCTCGGTCATCTACGCGATCCCACCGGGCATCCGCCTCATCAGCCTCGGCTTGCGTCAGGTCCCGCATCCACCGCGGGAGGCGGCGACGTCGTTCGGTGCGACTCCGTTCCAGGAGCTGTACAAGGTGCAACTTCCATTGGCCGCTCGCTCCATGATGCTGGCCATCAACCAGGTCATCATGATGGTGCTCGCCATGGTCGTCGTCGCGGCACTCATCGGTGCCGGCGGGCTGGGTCTGGAAACGATCTATGGGCTCACGAAGAAGGAGATCGGGCGAGGCATAGCCGGCGGGTTGGCCATCGTGCTGCTCGCTGTGGTGCTGGACCGAATCACCCAGGCATGGGGTACGCCGGACCCGAGGCCGGCCGGGGCAGTACGGTGACGCCCGAACCCATCGCATCACCCACCCGCACATCCGTCTGAAGAGGGGCACTGCATGACTGCACGATCGATGATGTACGAAGGTATGCGCGGGCGCAGGACACGACTCCTGGCGACCGGGGCGATCGTCGCGTTCTCCGCGCTGGGGCTTGCCGCGTGTTCGAAGGACAAGGCTGCGGACACCACCGCCATCACCACCGCCATCACCACCGCCACCGCCGAGACAACGGTTGCTGCGGCCGTCGACACAACTGCTGCGGCCGGTGCCGCTCCAGCGGCCGAAGGTGCGGGCATCACGCTCGCGGTGAACCCGTGGACCGGATCGGCTGTCAACGCCAACATCGCCAAGGTCATCCTCGAGTCGAAGCTCGGCACGAAGACGACGCTCCTCCCGATCGACGAGAACGCCACCTGGCCCGGGCTCGACAAGGGCAGCATCGACGCCGTGCTCGAGGTGTGGCCGTCCGGTCACAAGACCGACTTCGACACCTACGTCACCCAGAAGAAGTCCGTCGTCGACATCGGTGAGCTTGGGCCACAGGCCAAGATCGGCTGGTACATCCCGACCGCCATGTTGAAAGATCACCCCGAATTGGCGACCTGGGAGGGGTTCAAGGATCCCGCAACTGCGAAGCTGTTCTCCTCGGCCGAGACCGGCGATCAGGGCCAATTCCTCATGGGCGATCCAAGCTACGTCAGCTACGACGACCAGATCATCAAGAACCTGAAGCTCCCATTCAAGTTCGTCGTTGCCGGCTCCGAAGCCGCGCTGATCACCGCAATCGAGGGCGCGATCAAAGATGACAAGCCGCTGCTACTGCAGTTCTGGCAGCCGCATTGGCTACAATCGAAGGTTGCTCTCACCCAGGTGAAGCTGCCCGAGGTGTCTGATGCGTGCAAAGCCTCTATCGCCAGCAAGGACGGCAAGTACGACTGCGACTATCCCATCGACGTCCTGTACAAGGCGGCATCGGCGAAGCTCCAGGCCAAGAATGCGGCTGCGTTCGCCTTCCTGTCCAAGATGCAATTGACCACCGAACAGCAGAACACGATCGCCGCGTATGTCGACGGCGACAAGTTGGCCCCGGGCGCAGCGGCCAAGAAGTGGGTCGACGCCAACCCCGACATCGTTGCGGGCTGGATGGCCTGACGCTCCACCTCAGCGGACGCCTCTTTGAAGCACCGCGAACTTTGTCGTCGGATCCCGGTGTGAGCGGCATTCGGCGACAAAGTTCGGCCGAGGGTCAGACGGCGGCGAGCGAGCCCGCGTAGCCCGGGCTCATCATCAGGGCCTTGCAGCGCTCGAAGCGGCCGACGGCATAGGCCCAGAAGTCTTCGGCCGGATTGCCGTTCACGTGCTGGATGACGCCCCACAGCGTCCACAACAGGTCGCACATCGCCTTCAGTGCGACCATGCGACCGAGGTCCGCGTCTGCGGGTGCGCCAACGAAGTACGCCCGCAGCAGCACCTCGTCCTGCACGGCGGTGAACCCACCTTCGACGGAGAGGTCAGCCAGGTCCCACATCGGGTCGTTGTTGCCCGCGTACTCGTAGTCGACCAGGTACATGCGGTCGCCGAGGTCGAGGAAGTTCTCGCACAGCGGGTCGCAATGCGATGGCACAAGCGGCACGGCTGCCGCCTCGAGGGCACGACGGGTGTCCTCGGCGCGGCCGACGAGCACGGCGTATCCATCGGGCAACCTCGCACCCTTGCCCGCCAGAAGTGTGCGGTACTCGTCGATCATCGCGAAGAGCCGGAAGTCGGTGGCGAACGGTGCCGCAGTCGTGTGGAGTCGACGGAGGACCTGTCCTGCCCGAGCAACTGCGCCGAGGTCACGGGCGAAGCCGAGAGCGTCCATGGTGGCCGCACCGGGCAGGAACTTCGTGACCATCAGGCCGTCGACTGGATCGAAGAACACGACCGGTGCGTTCACGTCCGCAACGGCTGCGGAACGAGCAGCCACGTCCTCGGCGGCGCGGTCGATGTACTCGGCAGTGCCGTCGCCGGGGATGCGCACCACGAGGTCGCCGATCCGGTAGTTGCGATTCGTCAGCCCGCCAAGGCGCACCGCCGTTGCGGGATCGGCGTCCTGCAGGGCCGGCACGCGCTGAAGGTACGCACGCATATCAAAACGCTCGGGGGTCACGACCGCAGCCGCTCTCCCGTCGGGTCGTACAGCGCCCCACGTTGACGGACGGCCGAGATCGGCTCGCCGTAGACCTCGATCACGAAGTCGTCTCGCTCGTCCTCGGCGAGCTCGATCGGCAGGTACCCGTAGGCGATCGGCTTGCCGACGGTGTGCCCGAAGTTCGCGCTCGTGGTGAACCCGACGACCTCGCCGTCGCGGATGATCGCCTCACCGCTCACCGGGTAGGCCATCGCCTCGAGGGTGAACGTGCACAGCCGCCGCGTCGCACCGCGCTCACGCTGTGCGACCAGCGCGGCCCGGCCGCAGAAGTCCCCCTTCTTCAGGTCCACGCGCCAATCCAGGCCGGCCTCCCACGGGGTCGTGTCGGGCGTGATGTCGGTCGACCAGTACAGGTAGCCCTTCTCCATGCGCATGGTGTCGATGGTCCGGTAGCCGACGTCGATGATCCCGAACGGCTCGCCCGCGGCCCGCAGCAGTTCGTAGACATGCAGCGCATACTCGGTCGGGATGTGGAGCTCCCAGCCGAGCTCGCCGACATAGCCGATGCGGATGGCCATCACCGGCGCGGCGCCGATCGTGATCTCGCGCGCCCTCCCGTAACGGAACGCGGCATTCGAAACGTCGTCCTCGGACACTTCGGCCAACACGTCCCGCGACCGGGGACCGCACAGGTTGATCACCGCCCGTGCGGAGGTCAGGTCCCGGATGAGGACCGAGCCGTCGTCGGGCGAGTTGGCGCGGATCCAGCCCATGTCGTGCGCACCGAACGCCGAACCGGTGACGACGTACCAGGACTGCGGCGCCGTGCGCACCATCGTGAGGTCGCACTCGATGCCGCCTCGTTCGTTGCACAGCTGCGTGTACGTGACGGTGCCGACGGACTTGTCCATGTTCGCGACCGACAGCCACTGCACCGCGGCGAGTGCGCCCGGTCCGGTGATCTCGAACTTGGCGAACGACGTCTGGTCGATGAGGCCCACGCCGCTCCGCACGGCGCGGTGCGCGTCGCCCACCGCGTCGAACCAGTTGGGCCGGCCGAACGACGGGCGGTCGACCGGCTCCGTCCCCAAAGCCGCGAACCAGTTCGGCCGCTCCCAGCCGCCTCGCGAACCGAACACCGCGTTGCGCGCCTCCAGTATCTGGTGCAGCGGGCTACGGCGCACCCCGCGGGCAGTCGTGTGCTCGCTTCCCGGCGCGGCGAGCTTGTAGTGGTGGGCATAGAGCTCCACGGCGCGCGGGTACATGAAGTGGCGTGTCGTGTGGTGGAACGCGAACCGACGCACATCGAGCGGCCAGAGGTCGAGTGAGGGACGCCCATCGAGGATCCACTCGGCCATCATCTTCCCGGCGCCCCCGCCCGCAGCGATGCCGTAGAGGAAGCCCGTGGCCACGAAGAAGTTGTCGAGCTCGGGGACCCGGCCCATCACGAAGTCGGCATCGGCCGAATACGGGATCGGGCCGTTGATAAGTGCACGTATGCCTGCGGCCTCGATGCACGGCGTGCGCTTTGCGGCCAGCACGGCGAGCTGGTCGAAGCGGTCGAAGTTCGCTTCGAGCAGCTGGTGCTGGAAGGGACTGGGGATACCGTCCTCGGCGAACGCAAGCGTGTCGGGCTCGTAGCCGCCGACCAACAGTCCCGCGCCGTCGGGCTTGTAGTACACGAGGTGATCCGGGTCGCGCATCGTCGGCATGGCCCGGATGGCGGCCGGCTCCATCTCGACGATGGGTCCCGTGAGCAGGTATTGGTGCTCCACTGCGAAAGCGGGCACTCGCGCACCGGCCATTCGACCGACCTCAAGGCCCCACATGCCGGCCGCGTTCACGACGGTCTCGCATTCGATCGTCTCGTCGCCCCGCTCGGCGTGGTGCGTGTGGATCGTGGTCACGCGGCGGCCGTCGACCGTCATCGACACGACCTTGGTGTCCTCGACGATGGCCGTGCCGCGCGACCGGGCGCCCTTGGCGATGGCCTGGGTGACGCTGGCCGGGTCGATGTAGCCGTCGGTCGGGAGGAACGCCGCGGCGAGGACGTCGGTCGTCGACATCAGCGGGAAAAGTTCCTGGGCCCTCTGCGCGCTGATGATGTCCATCGGCAGACCGAAGCTCTTCGCCATCGTCGCCAGGCGCTTCAGTTCCATCACCCGGTCGGGCGAACAGGCGAGGCGGAGGCTGCCGACCTCATGCCAGTCGACTGCCTGCCCGGTTTCGGCCTCGAGACCGCGGTACATCTCCACCGAGTGCTCGAGCATGCGGGTGGTGTTGCGGGACGAGCGGAGCTGTCCGACCAGGCCGGCGGCATGCCAGGTGGCGCCGTCGGTGAGGCGGTGCTGCTCGATGAGCACGACGTCGCGCTCACCCATCTTGGTGAGGTGGTACGCGATGCTGCAGCCGAGAATGCCGCCGCCAATGATGACGATGCGGGCGCGGGCGGGGAGCGGACTCGGACTCGGACTCGGACTCGGACTCGGCCTCGTGGCTTCGGGGGTCATGACTTCACTCGGCTGCTCGTGGGGTCGTAGAGCGGCTTCAGCGAGACCGTGCACGGGACCCGTTCCGTCGCCACCTCCAGCTCGTAGGTGCCGCCGCGAACGAAGTCGGCGGTGACGCGCTCGACGTTGCGGACGTAGCCGTAGCCAATCGGCCGGTCGAGCGTGTAGCCGTAGCCACCACTGGTGAGCCAGCCGACGCGTACGCCGTCGCGGTAGATCGTCTCGCGGCCGAGCAGCACCGTGTCGCGGTGCGCGGGGTCGTCCACCACGAACGCCGCGAGCATCTTGTGCACGCCGTTGTCGCGCTGCGCCTGCGCCGCCGCGCGACCTTGGAAGTCCGTATGCGTGCGGAGCTTCACGGCCCAGCCGAGGCCGGCCTCGAACGGCGTGTGGTCCGGCCCGATGTCGCTCCCCCACGCCCGGTAGCCCTTCTCCAGCCGCAGGCTCTCGATGGCCCGGTAGCCGGCGTTCACGAGACCCTCGCCGGCGCCAGAATCCATCAGCGCGTCGTAGACGACAGCAGCCGATTCAACGGGGACGTGCAGCTCCCAGCCCAGCTCGCCGACGTAAGTGACCCGCAGCGCCCGCAGTGCAACGCCGGCGACACCGAGGTGCTGAAGCGTGCCGAACGGGAACGCCTCGTTCGACACGTCGGCTCTTGTCACCTTCGCCAGGATGTCGCGGGAGCGGGGTCCCATGAGCGTGAGGACGCTCGTGCTACCGGTGACGTCGAACAGCTCTGCGCGCATACCATCAGGGATGCTGCGGCTGATCCAGTCGAAGTCGTGCGTGGCGAAGCCCGTGCCGGTCACCACATAGAACTCGTCGGGAGCGACGCGGCCAACGGTGAGGTCGCACTGTATGCCGCCCCGCTCGTCGAGCATCTGCGTGTAGGTGAGCGAGCCGACCGGCTTGTCGACGCCGTTTGCGCAGATCCAGTTGAGCGCGCCGAGCGCGTCCGGACCCTTCAGTGCGAACTTGGCGAACGACGTCTGGTCGAACAGCGCCGCCGACTCGCGGGTCGCGACATGCTCGCGGCGGACCGCCTCGAACCAATTCGGCCGACCGTACGTGTACACATCATCTGGCGTCTCCCCTCGCTCGGCGTCGGCGAACCAGTTCGGCCGCTCCCACCCGAGCTTCTCCCCGAAGCATGCGCCAGAAGCTGCTAAGCGCGCGTACAGAGGCGACATCCGGTTGGGCCGACCGCTGTGATGCTCCTCCGACGGCCACGCCATCGTGTAGTGCTTGGCGTACGCCTCCAACGTGCGGGTGCGAACCCACTCGGTGTCACGATGCGGGCGGCCGAAGCGCCGGATGTCGACCACGCTCAGGTCGTAGGGCGCGGTGCCGGCATGCACCCATTCGGCCAGCGCCATGCCCGCTCCCCCGCCGGCGGCGATGCCGAACGCGTTGAAGCCTGCACCGACGAAGAGGTTCCGCAGCTCGGGTGCCTCGCCGAGGATGAAGTTGCCGTCGGGGGTAAAGCTCTCGGGCCCGTTGATCAGCTCGTTGATACCGGCGTGAGCAAGGGCGGGCACGCGACCGACGGCCAGCTCCATGATCGGCGCGAAGTGGTCGTAGTCGGGGTCGAGCAGCTGGAACTGGAATGGCTTCGGGATGCCACCGACGGCCCAGGGGACGGGGTTCGGCTCGTACCCGCCCATGACAAGCGCGCCTACTTCTTCCTTGTAGTAGGTGAGCCGGTCCGGGTCGCGCAGCGTCGGCAGGTCACGCGTGACGCCCTCGATCTGCGCCGTGATGACGTACTGGTGCTCGACGGACACAAGCGGCACGCTCACACCGACCGTCGCAGCCAGGTCCCGAGTCCACTGGCCCGCACACACGATCACCTTCTCGCACGCGATGCGCCCGTGTTCGGTGAGGACCGCCTTGATGACGCCATCGACGACCTCGATCGACTCCACGAGCGTGTCCTCACAGATCGTCGCCCCCGCCATGCGCGCGCCGCGAGCCAGCGCCATGGTGATGTCGGACGGACTGGCCTGGCCGTCGGTCGGCAGGAACGCGGCACCGACCACGTCGTCGACCGTCATCAGCGGCCACAGCTCCTGCGCCTCCTTCGGCGAGAGCAAGTGCATGTCGAGGCCGAACGAGGTCGCCGTGGTGGCCTGGCGGCGGACCTCGTTCCACCGCTCGGCGTTGCAGGCGAGGCGCAGGCCGCCGTTCATCTTCCAGCCCGTCGCCAGGCCGGTCTCCGCCTCGAGGCGCTTGTACAGCTCGACGGAATGGCCCAGCAGCTGTGTGATGTTGGCGCTCGTCCGCAGCTGGCCGACGAGTCCCGCGGCATGGAACGTGGAGCCCGACGTGAGCTTGTACTTCTCGACGAGCACGGTGTCGGTCCAGCCCAGCTTGGCCAGGTGGTAGGCGGTCGAGCAGCCGACGATGCCGCCGCCGATGATGACCACCCGTGCTTGTGAGGGCGGAGCCTGGGTCGGTTGCTCCGGCATGCTGGCGAAAGGTAGCCGAGGCGCGCGACGCGCCCGAAGCGCGCGCCGCGCCCGACGATCGGAAGGTTCGCCCGGCGGAAGCGGGCGGAGGTTCCAAAGGTCGCGCTCGGGTCGCCCGCGAGGGGGGCACGCGCGGCTGCTGAAGCTGCAAAGGTTGGCGACATGCCCGACACGCTCCCCCTCTACATCGGCGGCCGTACGGTGCGCGCCAGCTCGGGCGAGACCTTCCCGACCCTCAACCCGGCCACCGGAGCGACGATCTGCTTCGTCGACCAGGCCTCCGCAGCCGACGTCGATGCTGCGGTCGAGTCTGCCCAGGCGGGCTTCGAGGCCTGGCGGGCCATCCCGGGCGCGGCGCGCGGACGGATCCTCAACGACGCCGTGCGCATCCTCCGGTCCCGCAACCAGGAACTGGCCGAGCTGGAGGTGCGCGATACGGGCAAGCCCATCGCCGAGGCCGCCTCGGTCGACGTGGCCTCCGGGGCCGACTGCATCGAGTACTTCGCCGGCCTTGCGGCGAGCATCCACGGCGACCACCACGACTTCGGCCGGTCGTGGGCGTACACGCGTCGAGAGCCGCTGGGCGTGTGCGCGGGAATCGGGGCGTGGAACTACCCGATCCAGATCGCCTGCTGGAAGTCCGCACCGGCGCTGGCATGTGGCAACGCCATGATCTTCAAGCCGGCCGAGCTGACGCCGCTCACGGCCATGAAGCTGGCAGAGATCTACACCGAGGCCGGGCTGCCCGACGGCGTGTTCAACGTCGTGCACGGCGACCATCGGGTCGGCATCGCACTGTCCACCCATCCCGGCATCGTCAAGGTGTCGCTCACCGGCGAGGTCGGGACGGGCCGGCGGGTCATGGCCCAGGCCGCCGCCACGCTGAAGCACATCACGCTCGAGCTCGGCGGCAAGAGCCCACTCATCATCTTCGGGGACGCGCACCTCGACAACGCCGTGAGCGCCGCGCTGCTGGCGAACTTCTACACACAGGGCGAGGTGTGCTCGAACGGCACCCGGGTGTTCGTGCACTCGTCGCTGCACGATTCGTTCATCGAACGGCTCGTCGAACGCACCACGAAGATGGTCGTCGGCGATCCGACGAGCCCGGACACGCATG
>JAYUDQ010000412.1:0-1803 GCA_043739745.1 Acidimicrobiia bacterium
CCTGATCCGTGGGGCGCGTTGTCATGACAACGAGTACACGGAGTGCCGCCGCCACTAGCAGGATGTGATCGATAAGGGCGAGCGTTGTCGCATCGGCCCAATGGATGTCTTCGATCACCAGAAGGAGGGGACGACGCGATGCCGCATCGATGACCAATCGGCCCACGCCTTCGAAGAGCGCACGACGACGATCGGTCGGCGTGGCACCCGTTGCGTCGCTGCGGCCAAAGAGTCCAGCGATGATGTCGGCGTATTCCCCGATCCCGACACGCTCGGCCAACGAGCGCAGCTTGTCGTTGCGGGTGGCGTCGCCATCACTCAGCTGGAGACGCGCCGCGTCCGCCAAGGCCCGCCGAAGTGGATGGGCCTGCAGCGACTGCCCGTGATCGGCACACGAAAAGCGAACGGCCGACCAGCCGTCCGATTCTGCGGCCGCGCCGAATGCTGCGACAAGGCGCGACTTGCCGACGCCTGGCTCGCCGACCAACACGACCCCACGAGCCGACCTCCGTAGCGAGAGCGCCAACTCTTCGCGGAGGGCGGCGAGTTCGCGTCTGCGGCCGATCAACCGCGTGTCGACGCCTTCGAACGAAAGCGCGCGAGCCCTCGCGCCACGGACCCGGTGCAGGACGTGCGGCTCCGCGAAACCCTTCAAGAACATAGGCTCGAGCTGTTCGAAGTCGAATGCCGCGCCAGCGAGACGTCGGGTGAGGTCGGAGACCGTTACGGAGCCGACGCTCGTATTCGATTCGATACGCGATGCAAGGGTCGGAGTGTTCCCGACCGCGTCAATGACCAAATCGGTCTCGTCGCCGAAGACGTTGCCGACAATGGTCAGACCGGTCGCGATCCCGACGCGGGCCCCAAGGTCGGTGGCGTATTGCGTGGCGAGTTCTGCGACGCCGGCCTGAATGTCGAGACCGGCAGTGATTGCGCGAGTCGCCTCGTCGCCGTGACTGACCGGATACCCGAAGTAGGCCATCAGCCCGTCGCCCGTGAACTTCGCAACCGTGCCGCCTGCTCGCACTATCGAGTCCCGACACGCCCGGCTGTACGCGGCGACAAGTGTCGCGTACTCCTCAGCGTCCATTCGGTTCACGAGGACCGTGGAACCGACGAGATCGCAAAAAAGCACACTCAGATTTCGACGCTCGACTGGCGCTGAGTCCGTCGCGGAACTCGAGCCATCGCGTCGTTCCTCCAGCTCCGCAACGGCGCGCGCCAGGCGCTTCCGGTCGCCGAGGGTGAGACCCATGACCTTCAGGTCCGCCTCGGTCAGATCGCCCACGACATCGAAATCGACACCTTCAGCCTCAAAGGCATCCGTATACGCCGCGAGTGCATGCTCGTTCAGCCACGCACGAAATTCGGGACTGATAGCCATGCAGGTAATTGTGTCGGAAATCCCGGGCGTTCGTCCATCTCGTCGTTATGACGCGGTCGCGTCCGTTCGGCGCGCCAGGACGACGACGGCCCCTGCGTGACCCACTCTCGCCCATGGACGTTCCGGAAACTCAATACGCCGACGTTGACGGAACGCGTATCGCATACCAGAAGTTCCGGAGCGGCCCCCCGCTGCGGATCGTGTCTGGCCGGCTGTCGAACGTGGAGATCTTGCGGGAGCACGGGCTGTATCGGCGGGCACTCGAACGGCTCGGAAGAAAAATGACCTGCGTGTTCTTCGACAAACGCGGCACCGGTTTGTCCGACCGCTTCGAGGGTACGCCGACCCTTCAACAACGCATCGCCGACACCGCTTGCGTGATGGACGCGGCCGGAGTGGAAAGCGCGAGCCTGCACGGC
>JAYUDQ010000413.1:0-1801 GCA_043739745.1 Acidimicrobiia bacterium
AGGTCGACGATGTAGATGCCGTTGCGCTCACCGAAGATGAAACGACGCATCTTCGGGTTCCAACGACGCGTCTGGTGACCGAAATGAACTCCGGCCTCCAGCAGCTGTTTCATGGTGACGACAGCCACGCGAGTGTTCCTTTCCTCTGGTTGGTCCTCCGCCCGGGCAGCGCCTTCGGAGGGATCCGGAGACGACCATTGGATTGCCGGGCGTGCGAGATCTCGAAACCTCGAGAGGTGTCCGAGTCGGGCGGCAGTGTAGTCGGCGGGGCCCGACGGCTCCGAGCCGCCGAGCCCCGCGGGCGCGCCTACTTGCGGGGGTTGGCCGCCCCGACGGGCCGCGCCAAGACGGCGGGGGCATATGCCATGACCTGCCCGTATTGGGTCTGCGCCTGGGCGTAGATGATCCGATGAGGTGCAGATCCGATCCCCACCGGGACACCGAGTGATCCGCGCGACGCCAGGATCCGGCCGGTCCGCAGGTCGAGGGTGTGCACCTGGGCAAAGGTGTCGTGGACGACGATGAGACCGTCGGCGATGGCGGGGGAATCCGCCAACGCCGGTGATGGCAGATGCGTGGTCCAGGCGAGCTTGCCCGAGCGAGCGTCAACCGAATACACGGTCCCGAGCGAGTTCACGAAAATCGCGCGTCGAGCTTCGATCACGGGCGCCTTGCTGGGTTCGAATCCCTCGTCGACCGGAACGCTCCATCGGGTGTCGCCAGTGCGTGCCGCCATGGCCTGGATGGACCCCGAGTCACCGCGTCCACTCCCGATCAGCAACAGATCGCCGACGAAGACCGGAATGCCGGTATCTCGCGGCAGTGTGCGACTCCAACGGACGGCGCCGGTGGCGGCATCCAGGACCCGCAGTGCCACCTGCTCGCCGTCGGTGGTGAGCAGCGCCACGGCACCACTGGCCTCGTCGACCGCGATACGGCCGCGGGGCGCGCCGTCGACCGAGACCGACCAGCGGACTGCGCCCGTGGTCCCGTCGAGGCCGACCACGCCGCCGCGTTCGGTACTCGTGACCGCGATTTCGCTCCCCGCCGCGTGGACGATCCCGACGGTACGCCCGAGATCCGCCGGGTCGTCGATGCCGACCCGCCACCGAGACGCACCCGTCCGCCGGTCGAGCGCCTCGAAGCCGTCGGTGGCCGCGACGAGCACGGTGTCGGCATTCGCGGCGATATAGGGCTCCGCGTTCTTCACGTCGGTCTTCCATCGGAGCCGACCTTCGTCGGTGCCGAAGACGGTGACGCGAGTCGGCGTGACGACGAACGCATCGTCGCCGTTCACCAACAACTCCGTGGGGTCGGTGCTGAGATCGTTCGACCACACGTGCACCACGTTCTGTGGACGCACGATGTCGAACGGGTCCTGCTGGCCGACGCGAGAACCCGCGGCAGCGCGGTGACGAACGCTCTCACCCGAGCCGAGTGCGACGACGCTACTGACTCCGACGATGACCGCGACCGCGCCGGCAACCAGCAGGCTCCGGCGGGGAATCCCGAGCCGTCGCGGCGAGCGCCCGGCGATGGGACCCGGTCGACGTGGAATCGGCGGGCTGGATGAAACGGGATCGATATCCCAATCAATGGTCATGGCTGAGACCTCCATGTCTCGGTGGGTGGTTATGGATTGATCGCGTGCGAAATCACATGACCCAGGTTGAGCTCGAACCGGCGTATCAACACCGGCTCGACTGCCCCCCGGATTCCTTGGAGCCAGCCGACACACGCCGGCGGACGTTGCTCGAGCGCCAGCCGGACGTCGCGCATCACCTCCGGATCCGCGACTACG
>JAYUDQ010000414.1:0-1801 GCA_043739745.1 Acidimicrobiia bacterium
GCGCGGCACCTTGAAGCTCGCGATGCTGCCCCGGCAGTGCGCAATCAGTTCGTCCTCCGACGAGGCGACGCCCGGGCGCAGCTGCACGAACGCCGCCGCGACCTCCCCGTACTTCGCGTCCGGCGCCGCAACGACCTGGGCCAGCAGCACAGCAGGATGGGTCTGGAGGAACGATTCGATCTCGACCGCGGCGACGTTCTCTCCGCCGACTTTGAGCATGTCCTTCACCCGTCCCAGGAAGGAGATCCGCCCGACCTCGTCGACACAGCCCAGGTCCCCGGTGTGGAACCAGCCCTCCGAATCGAACGCCTCGGCGTTCTTCGCCGCGTCCTTGTAGTAACCCTCGAACAGGCAGTAGCCGCGGATCACGAGCTCGCCGCGCACCCCAACCGGCTGAGAGGTGTTGTGCTCGGTGTCGCGCACGTCGACCTCGATGCCCCGGAACGGGCGACCGGACGTGGTCGCGCGCTGCTCGGCCGAGTCGTCGGGCTCGCCGAAGGCCACGACGCCGCCGGCTTCGGTGAGCCCGTAGGCGCTGATCTGACGGGCAAAGGGCATCGCTGCCTGCATGCTGCGAAGCAGGTCCGGCGGGGCGACGTTGTTGATCAGACGGAAGTGGAGCGCGCCGGGATCGAAGTCGGGATGGGACAGGAACGCCTGCGTGATGGTCGGGAAACTGGCGAAGTTGACCGTCGCCTTCTCATCGCTCATGTAGCGCAACGCGAGAGCCGGCTCGAAGCGTTCCATGGACAGGAGGGCCGCTCCGGCGTCGATGCATCCGACGAAGGGCAGCACGAAGCTCATGTGGAACATCGGTAGCGGATCCCATACGCGATCGGTCTCCGAGAGCTCGAATCGCGTCCGGCCGGCCTCCAAGGCAGTCCGGGTCACGGCCTCATGCGTCAGCGGACAGCCCTTGGGGTTTGCCGTCGTCCCGCTCGTGTACATCATGAGCGCGACGTCGCGGACCGCCACCTGCGACCGCAACTTCGCCACGACATGCTCGCTGATCGCTTCAGCCAGCTGCTCGAAACGACTGCCGGCGAGCACGCCAGGCGTCGTCTTCGCCCCGAACAGGACGACCGAGCGGAGATGCGGCGCCGTCGGCAGCCGCAGTGCGAGCGGATCGTGCTGCGACAAGAGATCGGGAAACGCCTCTCGCACAAGCTGCAGGAAGTCGACATGCTCGTCGACGGCGTCGGTGGTGATCAGGGTCGTGAGGTCGGCGTCTTCGATGACGTAGGCCAGCTCCCTGGACTTGTATCGGGAGTTGATCGGCACAACCCAGGCGCCGATCAGCGCACACGCCATGAAGAGCTCGACGTACTCGATGCAGTTGGGCATCAGGATGCCGACGTGGTCGTTCTTGCGCACGCCGAGCGCCAACAGCGACCTGGCACGGAGGACCGCCTGCGCGTCGAGCTGCTCGTAGGTCAGCCGCCGGGCCGGCATGACGATCGCCTCGTGATCGGGGAAGCGCTCGGCGGCACGTCCCAGCAGGTCACCGAGTGTGTAGACCTCGGTCCAGTTCCGCGCCATCTCGCCCGCCCCCGTCCCCGTGTCCTGTGGTGTCGTCGACCTCGGCCTCGATAGTAGAACGCCCTTGGCTTCGTCGCCTTGCCCGGCGAGAACCCAAGCGGTCAGATCGCCGCTCCCGAAAGCGCCGCTGCGACCCGGGCCAGCCGGCGACCCTGGTGGCGGGCCGTGGCCAGTGCGGCGTCGTCGGGCGTCGACCCCTTCTTCGGCACCCAACTCGCCCCGTACGGGTTGCCGGTGGCGAACACGGCCGGGTCGGTGTACC
>JAYUDQ010000415.1:0-1798 GCA_043739745.1 Acidimicrobiia bacterium
GAGGCGCCGGGTTGCGGGGCACGACGATCCAAGACTGGGACCTCACCATCGATGTGAACCTCCGTGCGCATTTCCTGATCTCGAGCCTGCTCATCGACCGCATCGCCGACGGCGGCTCGATCGTCTACATCAGCTCTGTCGCCGGATTGAAGCCAGGAAGCCGGCTGCCCGCGTACGACGCGTCCAAGGCCGGGCTGATCGGTCTCGCTCGCAATGTCGCGCTCGAAGCGGCACGACGCGAGATTCGCGCCAACGTCGTCGCGCCGGGGCTGATCGACACGCCCCTCGGTCGATGGGCGTCGAGCGGGCGACCGTCACGCGGGCGCACCCCGGTCCCCCTCGGTCGCCAGGGCACCGCGTGGGAGGTGGCCGCAACCGTCGCGTTCCTGCTGTCCGCGGACGCGAGCTACATCACCGGCCAAACCATCGCGGTCGACGGCGGCCTCACGCTCATCTGACCCTCGGCCGGTCAGTCCGTGGGCGGGAGTCGCTCACGCATCGCCTTCGACAGACCCGCGACGACCCGTTCGTACGAGTGGGAGACCATGTCCTCGATCTCGTCGTCGGGAATGGTGCCGTCGAGGATGACCGTGTTCCAGTGCTTCTTGTTGAGGTGGTAGCCCGGGATCACCGCGTCATACTCGGCCCGCAACCCAACTGCGAGGCCGGGTTCGCACTTCACGCTGATGGTCGGTGGTGTGCTTTCCGGCGCGATCAGCAGGAACACCTTCCCCGCCACCTTGTACACGTCGACCTCGGGTCCGAACGGCTGCTCCTCAGTGACTTCGGGCAGCTCCAGCGCGAACGCAGCGATGGCCTCGGGTTGCATGGCGGAAGCTCCTCGCCTCGACGGTCGGGCGTGACGACGCTTGCACACCTGAGGGCCGAGGGCGACGAGCGTCACCTGTCTGGGCACGTACCAGCGTTCGCTCACGACCGTGCAGCCAGGCATGGTTGGGTCCGCGATGGCCGTATGCCTCTGGCCGAGTAGCGCTTGGGTGCATGGCGGGATGCCGCAGCGATTGGGATCTACGTCACGCTGAGTGTGACACTGATACCAATCGCTGCTTGGGAGACATCACGCGCCGCCTTGGGAGGGGGTGCCCCTTCCATTGGCGACACGATGAGCACGAAGCGACGCCAGACTGTGCAAGTGGATCGGGCGGAGCCGGTCGAGACCTATTGGCGTCACTATCAGCTCTCGACGAGTGCGGTCCGTTCCGAACGCCTTCAGTCTGCCAACGACTTCTGGGCATCGGAGAGTGTGAACGACGCTACCGAGGAACCGACTTTCGACGTCATGGGTCTGCTTCGTGCGCTGGCCGACGCCGCACCCGACGATCGGGCACTCTGCTACCTCGGTGCCGGGCCGGTCGAAGATCTCCTTCGTTGCCACGGGGACCGCTTCATCGGTGTCATTGATGACGAGGCGACAGCGAACGCTCGGTTGCAGACGGCTCTTCGTTGCGCGTGGTTCGAGAATTTCCTGCACCCGGACGCCGCGGCGCGGCTCCGGCGATTCGGTCCCCCGCTCTGACCAAGCACATTGCCGTGTCGCGCGGCGCTCCGACGTGCATTTCGGAGATTCGGATTAGCTATACGCATGTACAGCTAACCGGAATTCCGAAAAATGGGCATCAGTCGCCACATCACTCGTAGCGACTCAGCTTCAAGACACCTGGGCGGCAACGGGCCGGCGTGCGAATCCCGGTGTGCGACGAGCGGGCAACCGATAGGGTCACGGCGTCAACGCGGGAGTCCGGTGCGCCGGGCTGAGAGGAAGGGCACGCAGCCCTCG
>JAYUDQ010000416.1:0-4944 GCA_043739745.1 Acidimicrobiia bacterium
TCAGCGCGTCGAACCACAGCTGGTCCAGGCGAACGTTCGCGTAGCATCTGCACCATGGATCGCATATCGGTGAACCCCCGCCAGATGGGCGGCGTCCCCTGCATCCGCGGGCTCCGAATCCCCGTCGCTACCGTTCTCGGCATGCTCGCCGACGGCATGACCGCCGAACAGATCATCACCGAACTCCCCCCACTCGAACCCGAAGACATCTCCGCCGCGCTCCGCTACGCCGCAGACACCGTCTCCGACCGAGAGATACCCCTCCAGCAAACAGCGTGAAGTTCCTGATCGACCAGAACCGATCACCACGACTGGCGGAACTCCTGCGTGAGGCTGGACACGACGCCGTCCACACACTCGACCTCGGACTCGAAGCCGCAGACGACGACGAACTCCTTCGGCTCGCCACGGACCAAGCTCGTGTCGTCGTGTCCGGCGACACCGACTTCGGCACCCTCCTCGCCACCACGAGCTTGCTCGCGCCTTCGGTGATCTTGTTCCGTGGCCGTCACCACCGAAGCGCCGAGGAACAGGCTGTGGTGATCCTCACCCACCTCGACGACATCACACCCGACCTCGACGCCGGAGCCGTCGTTGTCATCACCGACGAACGAATCCGCATCCGCCGACTACCGATCGGGTGACGACAGCCGACCGAACACTGGACCCGGGCAGTCATCTATCGACGTTCGGACCGGCGACGCGAGACGGTTCGTAGCCGAAAAGAACCCAATCACGTCAATGAATGACCGCAGTGATCAGCGCCAACCGAACCTCCCGATCAGGATCACCGTCCTTGTGAAGCACATACACGGTGGTCTCCTCGACGGATTGGAATCCGCATCCGGCGACTACCAGTTCGCTGAGACGTCGGCCGTCGAACACAAAGCAAACGCGATCTTCCGCGCCGAGCGCTCGGACCGTGCTCGCCGCAAGTCGTTTGCACCACGCTTCTTCGCTCTTCGAGACGGCTCGCCCTCCATCGTCCGGGCGCCGTATTCGCTCCCCAGAATCGCCTCCACCCCGCGCTCGCGACCAAGTGCGCATGCACGGTCGAGCTGCGCGCGGGATGCACTCAGCGGGAGATGGTGATGAACGCGGCGGTGAGGTTGTTGCGCCAGTTGGGATCGGGGTTGGTCGAGGCGACGGCAGCTGCGAATCCGGACTTACCGGGAGCGGTCGCCTTGGCCGTGACCGAATACACGACGGGGGGTGTTCGGCGCAAGGGTGCCGGGCGTCGGCACCCCGCTGGCCACGAACGTGTACCCGTAGGGTTGGTTGACCGTTGCGGTCAGCGGCGGGTCTCGTCGGTGGCGCCCCGGTTCCCCGATCGCCTGCTGAAACGAAACGACTCGGGCCTGATGCGCTACGACGTGGCGATGACGCCGATGACGCCGATGACGCCGATGACGCCCATGACGCCGATGACGCCGGCCACCGCGAGCGCCGCGACCTCGGACGGTTCGAGGCCCAGCGCGTTGAGCACCTCGATCGTATGCGCGCCTACCTCTGGTGCCGGGCCCCGCGGACCGATGTCGGCGCCACGAATGAACACCGGCACGGCCACCGTGCGGAACCGACCCTTCGGGTGCTCGATGTAGGGGTACATACCAATCGCCTCGGCCTGCGGATCCACCGCCAGCTCCGTCAGTGTCGCCGCCGGGCCCCAGATCAGGCCGGCGGCATCGAACACCGGCGCCCACTCCGCCAGCGTCCGACCGGCGAACAACTCGTCGAGCAGGTCCGTGATCTCGGGCATGTGATCGAAGCGCGCCTTCACCGTGTCGAAGCGCGCATCGGCGATCCATTCCGGGCGATCGACCGCTTCGCAGAAGATCGGCCAGTAGCGGGCCTCCGTCATGTTGAACACCACCCACCGGTCGTCCTTGCACCGGAAGCGGTTGGCCAGCGGGGTGATCAGGTGGCGTCGATCGCGCTTCGTCGGCTGGTAGCCATCGACGAGGGCCACGGAGAGATCCGTGGTCTGCGTCCACGCCGCCGTCGCCAGAAGGCTGCAGTTGAGCACCTGGCCTTCGCCCGTCCGCTCGACGAGACGCAGGGCGGCGAGGATCCCGGCGACCAATGCGAGCGCCGACGTGTGGTCACCCTGGGCCGGGCGGGGCGTGGGGGGCGCCATGCCAGGCTCGGTCATCGAATCGGTCAGCGAGCCGCGGCCGAAGAACGACGTGACGTCGAAGCCCGGCCGGTTGGCGTCCGGCCCGGTCACGCCATAGCCGGTGAACGTGGCATGCACGAGGCTCGGCCGCACAGCCAACAGCGTCTCGGGATCCAGGCCGAAGCGCTGCTGCCTCTGCGGCAGGAGGTTGCACAGGAACACGTCCGCCCCAGCGACCATGCGCCGCACGAGGTCCGCACCCTCACGCCGGTCGATGGCGACCGCCACCGACCGCTTCCCCCGGTTGTCGGCTTCGAAGCTGGCATCGACGTCCGGGATCCCCGGCCCCGGCCTCGGCCGCCGCGACATCCCGCGCACGGCGTCGCCCGTCAGCGGTTCCACCTTCACCACATCGGCTCCGAAGTCGGCGAGGATCGCGGCGGCGCTCGGACCGGCCATCCAGTTGGTCAGTTCGAGGACGCGGATACCGTCAAGGGGCGCAGGCACCGGCGCAGTCTGGCCGCCCCGCCCCGGCGTCCGCACGCCAGGCTCGGGGTCAGCGGACGCCTGGACCGTCTCGGCAAGCGCACGGCGGCGTCAACCAGCCTCAACCAGCCTGCGCCCGTCAACCTGACTTCGTCGCGTGGCGCGCACGCATGCCCGCGGCAACCAGTGCCAGGGACGGGACCGGTCCCGGGTAACGTTTGAGCAGCAAGGAGATCGAGATGCCTGTCCGCCACGAGGAACGCACACCCGAGCACATCCGTCGCCAGCGCGCGCTCGATCGATCCTGGGCCACCGCCCGGGACGTTCTCCGAGACCCGCAGCGGCGATCGCAGCTCGAGAGCGCCATCGCCCGGGTGAACGAGTCGACGGACGACCAGACGCTCAGCCGAGACGAGTTCCTGCGGACGACGGAGCCGTTGGTCGAGTAGTGGCGCTACGAGACGTCAGCGAGTTCCATGCATGGATAGAACGCGAGCAGCCCTCCATCCAGGCCCGCCGAGTCGCCCGCACCTTCATCGCCGAGCTAGGCGACCGGCCATGGACCGCTCCCAGCGTGCCCATCGAAGAGCTCTCACGCCACAACCAACGTCGACCTCATCGCCATCACACAACGCTGACGGACATTCCCTGCCGAACTGCCAACGAGTCCTAGATTCGGCGATGAGCTGGCGACGGATCTTGAACAGGCCGAGTGAGATTCAGCCGCCTCGTGGCGCCGCGCACATATTGCGCGATCCTCCGGCGAGTGACGCCGCACATTCCTGTTCGATGTCACACCCGAGACGTATGGTTGGCGGCATGGCGAGGGAACTGAACCGGAGATGTGGCGGTGGCTGACCGTTCGGCGATCGAGTGGACCGAGGCCGCGTGGAACCCGACCACGGGGTGCGATCGCGTCTCTCCCGGCTGCGACAACTGTTACGCAATGACCCTCTCGCGACGCCTCAAAGCGATGGGTTCACCGAAGTACCAGCGCGACGGGGATTCCCGCACGAGTGGCCCGGGCTTCGGGCTTACGCTGCACCCACCGTCGCTGGAGGTCCCGCAACGCTGGTCGTCGCCACGACTCATCTTCGTAAACTCGATGAGCGACCTCTTCCACGAGTCGGTTCCACTCGAGTTCATCGCCGATGTGTTCGCTGTCATCCGAGAGACTCCGCAGCACACCTACCAAGCGCTCACCAAACGCTCGAGGCGCCTGATGCTCCTGGCCCCGCAACTGGACTGGCCGAAGAACCTATGGATGGGCGTGAGCGTGGAGACACGCCGCTTCATCTTCCGTACTGACCACCTGCGGGCGGTACCGGCCGCAGTGCGCTTCATTTCCGCAGAGCCGCTGCTCGGTTCGCTCGGCGCGCTGAATCTGACTCATCCCGCGGATTTCCCGCAGCCGCGAGCAAAACCTCACAAAACACCAGCTCAACATCAATCACAGACCATCGATGAGCAGCCACTATGTGGCCCCTGCAGGACTCGAACCTGCGACCAAGCGCCTAGAAGTATACAGGACAACCCAGTACCAGTGCGGGTTGCGAGGTGTTTTCTGGGCTCAATCCCACGAATATCCCACGCGTCCAACGGCCTTGACCAGCCGCTACCGACGTCAACCAGCATCCAACGCGTGGTTCAACTGGCCGGGCTGAGACGCACGTCGTAGTGGACGGTCACATCGAGCGCGTCAGCAATCTCGACCAGCCGAGAGAAGCTCGCACCCGCGAAGTTCGACGCCTCGTAGCGCTGGATCGCTTGTTCGTGGACGCCGACCCTCTCGGCCAGTTCGCGCTGCGTGAGCCCCGACGCGATCCGCGCACGAATCAACGCAACAGGCAACTGAGCGATCCCTGTCGCCTCGATCAGCGTCGCGTCGTGCAACGCGTCGAACTCCCCCAACTCGCTCTGCAGATCGACCAAGGTGCCGCGCAGGGCATCGAGTTGCAGGGTCCGCATCTCCGGCTGCAGCCCGTCGGGAAGCGGTGCTCGATCGAGTTCGCCGATGGTGTTGACGATCTCATCGGCGCGGGCCCGGGTGATGCGGTATTGGCGTTCGTTGCGGATCATGGTTCGAAGTCCTCCAAGTCGATGACGATGATGCCCTTGCGCCGACCGTCACGGTCGGTTTGAAGAAGTCCACGAAGTAACGGCCCGTCCCGGCCTCGACCACGTTCGGGAAGAACTCACACCCGAACTCCGCCTTCTGTGCCACGCGCCCCGGCCCCAGGTCACGCAACGCCGACGGCATGTCGTCCGAGCAGATCGTGGCCGAGCTCGCGCCGCTCGACGTCGACGACATCGCCGCCGCGCTCCGCTACGCGGCAGACACC
>JAYUDQ010000417.1:0-12102 GCA_043739745.1 Acidimicrobiia bacterium
TGGTCGAGCCGACCCCGGTCGGCACCCGCCGTAGTGGACGTGTCGGGTTCGGCCGTGGCGGTGTCAGCACCAGCCTGGCCGACGAACTCCAGGCCGACAGCGGGTTCCCGGTGCCTCGACTTCGCTGGCTCGTCCCGGGCACCGCGGCGTATGGCCTCGTGCTGCTCGGTGGCGTGCTCCTCCTGCGCCGTCGACCCCGCCCCGTGCAGCACTGGCTGGTACTCCCGGCCATCGGGATAATCGTCGGTTCGGGCATCGTGTTCCTCTCGTCGGACACGCGGGGCCGGGTCAATCCGGCGCAGGCAACGATCCTGGACGTCACACCCGGGGGCACGGAGGCGACGACCTTCGTAGGTGTCACGAAGGGTGAACCAGGCCGGGTCACGGCCCGTTTCGACCCGCGCTGGATCATGGACACGCTCCCGTCGGACGCGATCACCTCGACCCTCTCCAGCTTTGCCACGACGCCGGTGAAAGTGGTGCGGGAGCCCGACGCGTTGGCCGCCTCGGTCGATCTCTCGGTCGGCACCTCGGGTTTGATGGCGGCGCGCGGCCCGGTCGAGGCCCGCGGTGCGCTGGTCGTGACGGCTCGGGCGGAAGGCGACGACCGCGTCGCCGGCACGGTGCGCAACACGACGCCGTGGCGGCTCGACAGCGTCGCCGTGATGGTCGCCACCGGGTCTTTGCTGGTAGGCACGCTCGAACCGGATGAGGAGAAGGACTGGTCACTCTTCGTTCCTGACCTCAATGGGCGAGCCGACCGTGCCCTTGGCAGCGACGTCTGGCCGGTCGGCAACTTCTCGGGCCGCGCAACGCCGGTGAACTTCCCGGCGTGGTGGGCGTGGGCGTCGACCAGGGCCGATGAGCTGGCTGCCCCGGGCCGGGTGACGACGGTCGGCTGGACGCGCGGGTACGTCGCGCGCATCGGCCTCGATGACACACCGTTCGCCCGCATCACCGGTCGGACTGCGGTGGTCGGGCGCAGTGCCGTAACGATCGACGAGGCGGCCCCGCGGCGCAGCAGCGTCCGCCGCACGATCCTGCGCGGCGATGGCTACAGCGCAGAAGCCGGGCTCGCACGTTTCGACGTGTCGGGCGAGGTGACGCATCCGGAGCTGTCGGCGCGGGTCGTCGCCGGGACGCAACTCCAGGCCTGGGTCGCCGGGAAGTGGGCGGTCATCCAGCGACCTCTGGGTGTCGATGCCGCGCCGGGCGGCGATGCCGCGCCGGGCGGCGCGAACGCGGCGACCGGTACCAGCGCGGTCGACAGCAGTGCGTCGGACGCCGAGCTGGCTTCGAACGGCGTCGCCGGCGGCGGTGTAGTCGTATCCGCGCTGGTCTGGAACGAAGTGGTCCTGCCCGCCGGGGCCGTCGTCGACGGGCGTGTCTATCTCCGCATCGTCGGAACGCTGACCGATCCGAGTGCGCCGACGCCGGTGGAGCTGCTGACCGTCGGCACCCCGACACCACCGTCCGTAGCGCCATGAGCCTCGCCGTCGAGGGCCTCACCGTCCGCCGCCGAGGACACCCCGGTCACCCCGGTCACCGCGACCCGGTCCTGCACGATGTGTCCTTCGCCGTCGCCGACGGCTCGGTCATCGCGGTCGGGGGCCCGAGCGGCTCGGGGAAGACCACACTGCTGATGGCCATCGCCGGGCTGGTGCGGCCATCCGCCGGGCGGATCGAGGTAGCGGGCGTGCCGTCGTCAGATTTCCGCGCTCGTGCGCGGGTGATTGGCTACGTCGGCAGCTCGACGGCGGTCGAGGACGACTTGACCCCGACCGAGCATCTCGCCTTCCACGCGTCGCTCCGCGGGATCGGGCGGTCCCAGCGGGGCGGTCTGGTTGCCGGCCTGATCGAGCTGCTGGATCTCGGTACATGGCGCGACACCCCCGGCCGCTTGCTCACCGATGGCCTTGGCCGCCGTCTGGCCATCGCCCGGGCCCTCGTCCACGACCCCTCCGTCGTCCTACTGGACGATCCCGCGAGGGGGCTGGACCCTGCCGCCCGGGTCGATCTGGTCGACCTCATTGCCGGACTGTCCGACGCGGGCCGGACCGTCGTCGTGGCCGGCGGCGACCTCGACGACTTCGCGCCATGCCTCACGGATCTGGCCGTCCTCGAGGGCGGCCGGCTCGTCGCTTTCGGTGAGCCGGAGGCCGTCCTCGGCGACACCCAGGGGAACCGACTCGGGATCAGTGCTCGACTCCTCAGTCTCGATCTCCGTCTCAGCTTGGGCCGGGCATGAGCGCGTTCGCGATCACGAGCCGTGACCTCACCGCCCGCGCCCGTTCGCGCACTGCTGCCCGCACGCTGATCGGGGTGGCCACCGCGCTCGGGGTGACGGTCCTGGCCACGTATCGGATCGCCACGACGACTCGGCGGGGCACGACCGGGGTGAGCGTCCTCCTCTCGACCGGGGTGGGCCGGGAAGTCGTGCACCTGACCCTGTTCGTGCTGCTGGTGGTCTTCTGTGTGGCCGTGCCGATCACCGCCGGCGCGGCGATCGCCGGGGAGCGGGAGCGGGGAAGCCTGGGTCCGCTGCTGCTCAGCGGCATCCGGCCGGTCTCCGTCGTCACAGCCAAGTTGTTGGCCTCGCTTCTTCCGATGGTCGCGCTGCTTGGCGTTGCCTCGCCGTTTCTGGCGGTCGGGTACGTGCTCGGTGGGGTGACGGGTCCGGAGGTGTTGCGGGGGACCGCGATGCTGGTGGTGAGTGTGTGGATGCTCGCTGCCGTGTCCCTCGCCGTCTCGGCCGGTGCGGCAACCGCGGCGAAGGGAGTCACCCGGGCCGGGGTCGCCGTGCTGCTGCTCGTGTTCGGCACCGTGCTGGGGCTCGGCGTCGAGTCGGTCATCTCGCGCTCGACCGACTTCAACACCGCCAACCGCGCCGTGCTGATGGCCAATCCGTTCGCGGCGACGGCTGATGCCGTGGCCGGCCCCAGCGGCGGCAACGAGCGCTTCCCCTCGCCGTTCACGCCGTTCCACGCGCTCATCGGGGACCGCATCACGCTCCTCAACGATCTGGTTCTGCAGCCGTCCGACGGGAACGGCTTCGGGTTCGTGCAGGTGAATGCGGGAGGCAGGCGGTTCGCAGCGGCCCGCTCGACGCCGTTCGCGCAAGGCGCTCTCGCGGTCGACTTCGGACTGATTGCGCTCTCGACGCTGGTCGCCGCCCGTCGGCTGCGCCTGCCGCAACCGATGCCGGGCCGATGAGCGATGGCGGGACGGTGAGCGATGGCGGGACGATGTGCGATGCCGGGACGATGCGCGATGGTGGGTCGATGAGCGATGCCGGGACGATGCGCGATGGTGGGTCGATGAGCAGCGCCGGACTAGCCGTTCGCGACCCCGAAGCGGCCGACCGTGGCGCCGGAGGCGATGGCCATATCCACGGGTGGCGATGGCTCCTGGCCCGCTTGCGACGCCGGCTGCGGGTCGTCTGGGCGGGCGCGTTCCTGCAATGGGTCGCGCCGGCCGTGGCCCTCGTCGCCCTGGCCGTGGTGGCCGTGGGCTGGTTCGCGCCGATCCCGTCACCGGACCGGTTCGTGGCCGTCACCGTCCTGCTCCTGACACTGGGCGTGATCCTGATGGCGGCCGGCCGGAAGATCCCGACCCCGGTCGTGGCCCGCGCCGCCGATCGTTGGCTCGGTACGGGGGACGCCTTCATCACCGCCCACGAACTGGCCGGCGAGCCCGTGCCCGGTCCGTTGGCCGGTGCCGTCGAGCGGCGGGCCCAGCGGTGGGCGACAGGTGTGCGCCCGGGCGCTGTGGTGTCGATGAAGGCGCAGCCCCGACGTCTTGGCATGGCCGGCGCGGCAGGGACGGCGGCGTTGATCCTCGCCTTCGTGCCCGGTCCGCAGGACGACGCCCGGTTGCAGGCGGCAGTCCGCAAGGCGACGCTGGCCGCGCAGGCCGACACCCTGCAGAAGGCCGCAGCCGAGCTGCGGCGGACGGCCACATCACCCGCAGCCGACAACGCAACCGAGCAGGCCGCCCAGCACCTCGACGACCTCGCCAACGCCCTCCAGCACACGAGCAGTCTGCACAACGCACGCCAGGCGCTCGACCGGGCCGACGACGAGCTGGCAAGGTCGATCGATCCGAGCCAGCTCACCGCCAAGACTGCCGCCCGCGGGCTGGAGCGCAGCCTGCAGGACAGACCGCTCACCAGTGGTGCCGGATCCAACGCGGCCGCACAGCTCCGGGCGGCTGCCGGTGCCGTCGACGCCCGCACGCCTGCGGAGCGGGCGGCGCTGGCCGACCGTCTCGAGGAGCTGGCCAGGGCCCAGCAGGCGGCCAACCGGGCAGCAGCCGATGCCCTGCAGCGCGCCGCCGATGCCCTCCGGAGGGGTGACGCCGCAGGGGCGGCCCGGGCCATGCAGGACGCGGCGGATGCACAGGAGCGGGCCGCGGAGCGGGCGGCGGCGAGCGACGCGGCGAGCAGTGCCGCCTCGCAGGTTGCGCAGGCCCGCCAGGGCATCGAAGATGCGGCGACAGCGGCGAAGGGTGTGACGCCTCCGGGAAACGCGACGTCCGGTGGCGATGTCGCGAGCAACGTCGGCCAGCCTGGCGACCCTGCCGCACGCCAGGCGAACGCTGGTGGGTCGCAACCTCAAGTGCAGGGTGAGGGTTTGAAGACGGGCGAAACCGCTGGTCAGGGACGTGCATCCGACCCGGGTGCGGGGACAGGCCAGACCGGCGGCGCGCAGGCCTCGGGCTCGCCGGGTGCGGCTGCCCAGGGGCAGGGTTCCCAGGGGCAGGGTGCGCAGGGGCAGGGTTCCCAGGGGCAGGGTGCGCAGGGACAGGGTGCGCAGGGGCAGGGTTCGCCGGGACAGGGTCAGACCAACGGCCAAGGGCGCGGACAGGGCCGGCAGGGGGCCGTGTCCGGACTCGCACCGGGCACCGGGACCGGGCAATCGCTGGGGCGGGGTGACGGACAGGGGCCGGGTCAGGGTCTCTCCTCGGGCCGGGTGTCGAGCTCCGCCAACGGTGTTTCCGGGAAGGTCGCCGGAGCCGCCGACAACGGGCAGCCCCACGGCGGCACGGGCGGCGTCGGAACGCCGAACGGTTCCGGAAGCCAGCCCGTCGACAAGGGTGTGGCCACCGGCTCCGGGGCCCACATCTACGACCCCGGGCAGGTCGATCGGCTGATCGTCACGTCACCCTCGAACGAAGGGCCGACCCAGCGCATCGGCAAGGCGGACGGTCCGACGAGCGACGGTCGGGTCGCCGTGCCCCTCGCCCAGGCGCTGCCCCGGTATGAGGCGCAGGCGGTGGCGGCGGTCCGGTCCGCGAACCTGACCCCGTCCGAGCGTGACCTCGTCCGGGTCTACTTCGACCGGCTCTCCAAGGCGGCCGGCGCACCGACGGCCGACAGTGCTGCAGGAGCCCGATGACCGCGATGCACCCGGATCGCTACGCGGAGCTTGCGGCCGCCATCGAGGCCGAGATCGCCAAGGTGATCGTGGGCCAGCGGGCTCTCGTGCGCACCGTGCTCACCTGCATGCTGTGCGAGGGCCACGCCCTCCTCGAGGGCGTGCCCGGACTTGGGAAGACCCAGCTCCTCAAGACGTTGTCGGACGCAGTCGCCCTCGACTTCGCCCGCCTCCAGTTCACCCCCGACCTGATGCCGGCGGACATCGTGGGCACGCAGGTGCTGGAGGAGGACGACTCCGGCCGACGCCGCTTCCGGTACCGTCCCGGCCCCGTGTTCGCCAACCTGGTCCTGGCCGACGAGGTGAACAGGGCCACGCCCAAGACGCAGTCGGCGCTTCTCGAGGCCATGCAGGAGCGCAGCGTGACCGTGGCCGGCGAGACCCGCCCGCTGCCCCGGCCGTTCTTCGTGATGGCCACGCAGAACCCGCTCGAGATGGAGGGCACATATCCCCTTCCGGAGGCGCAGCTCGACCGTTTCCTCCTGAAGGCCCTCGTGCCCTTCCCGACGGCTGACGATCTCGTCGCCGTCGTGTCCCGCACGACGGCGATGCACGCAGCGAAGGTCGAGACGATCGTCGACGCCGAGGTGTTGACGGCGATGATCGAACTGACCCGCCAAGTGCCGATCGCCAGCCATCTCGTGCGTCATGCCGTCGATCTCGTGATGGCGACGCACCCCGATCAGCCGACCGCACCTGAGCGGATCCGCCGGCTGGTGCGCTTCGGTGCATCGCCGCGTGGGGCGCAGGCCATGGTGCTGGCGGCCAAGGCGACGGCACTCATCGACGGTCGGCCGAACGTCTCGGCGGCCGATCTCCGCGGTGTCGCCCATGCCGCGCTCCGGCATCGGCTGGTGCTGGGTTACGAGGCGACCGCGGATCGGGTGACGGCCGACGACCTCGTGCGCGACGTACTGGCCGCGATCCCCGAGCCGCATCCGGGGCTGCGGGGCACCTGAGGTGTTCCGTCGCCGGTCGCCTGCAGCAAGTAGTCGTGCGGCCGACGCGCACACCACCGACGCGCACACCGCCGGCGCGGTCGCCCCCTCCGCGTCGCACTCCGGGCCCGTCGTCAGCGGGGCCGGCGCTCCACTCCTCGAACCTGCGCTCCTGGCCCGCCTCGAAGCCATGCAGCTCGTCACCCGTCGCCGTCTTGCCGGCGCGCTGGCCGGCGAGCACAGGTCGACGAGGCACGGCAGCTCGCTCGACTTCGCCGACCAGCGCGAGTACCACCCGGGCGACGACTTCCGGCGCATCGACTACCACGTGCTGGCCCGCCTCGATCAGCTGCTGATCCGCCTCTACGAGGCCGACGACGACCTGGTCGTGCGTCTCGTCGTCGACACGTCCGCATCGATGGCCCACGGCGGCAAGCTGCGCCAGGCCGCCCGCCTTGCCGGAGCGCTCGGGTTCATCTCGCTGACCCGACGTGATGTCGTAAGTGTGCATACCTATCCGCTCGAACGGCCGGCGCCACGGTTCCGGGGCCGCAACGCGAGCAGCGCGCTCTTCGCCCACCTGGCGGAACTGACGGCTTCCGGGGTCACCGAGTTCGGCGCGGCCGTCACGCATCTGTTGGCCCGCCCCGGTCCGGCCGGCGTCACCATCGTCGTGTCCGACATGCTCACTCCCGACTGGTCCGACGGCCTCCTCCGGGTACCGTCCCGCGGCGCAGATCTCGTCCTCATCCACGTCCTGGCCGCCGACGACCTCCGGCCCGGCGTGCATGGCGACCTGCGCGGCGACCTCGAGCTCGTCGACTCGGAGACCGGCGAAGAGGTGCTCGTGAGTGCGTCGGAGGCCGTGCTCGACCAGTACGAGCTCTTGGCCGGCGGGTGGGCCGACGACGTCGCCCGCCGCTGCCGCGGGCTCGGAGCGGCGTACGTCCGGGTGATGGCCGACGACGACCTCGAGCGTGTGCTGTTGCAGGCATGGCGTCACGACGGGGTGCTGCGATGAGTGCAGCGATCGTGGCATCCGTGAACCTTGCGAATCCGGCCGGCCTGTGGGCACTGGCCGCAGCCGTCCCCATCCTGCTGCTCCATGTGCTGCGCCCGCGTCGCCCGCGCGCCGAGGTCTCGTCCATCCTCCTGTGGCGGGCCGTGGCAAGGCCGGTCTCGAGCGCGTCGCCGTGGCAGCGCCTGCGCTGGAGCGCGCTGCTCGCGCTGCAGCTGCTTGCGGTCGTGCTGCTGGCTCTGGCCATGGTCCATCCTGTGCGCACGACGACGGCACCACTAAGCGCGCATACTGTCTTCGTGATCGACGGGTCCGGCTCGATGGCTGCCGCCGACGGCAGCCCCGACCGGATCGCGAAGGCCCGCGAAGCCGCACGATCGTTGCGGTCCCAGCTTCCCGAAGGTGGTGTCGCCAGCGTCGTCCTGGCCAGCGCAACGCCGGAGGTACTGCTCGCGTCGAGCGCCGACCGGGGCGCGTTTGATGCCGCGCTCGACCGGGCCACGGTCACGGCCGGCCCGGCCCACTGGGAGGACACGTTCAACCTCGCAGCCAGCATGGAGACACCGGGCAGACCGGTCGGCATCGTCCTCATCGGTGACGGCGGCCTCAGCACGGTTGAGCAGAAGGCCATCCCGGCCGGTACCAGTTTTGTGAAGGTCGGCGCCCGCAGCACGAACCGGGCCATCACATCGCTCACCGCCGAGATCCGCCCCGGTGGCCTGCGGGCCCATGTCACCGTCCGGAACACCGGCGGGCCGGCTGCTGACCAGACGGTGCGGGTCGACGTCGACGGTCGCACGCGGGCCAGCTTCACCGTCCGCATCCCTTCCGGCCGGGCCGTCGACCGCAGCGTCGACGTTCCTGCGGGCGACCGCGTCGAGGCGTTCCTCGAAGGTGAGGACCTGCTGGCGGCCGACAATCACGCCTTCGCCGTCGGGGCGGTGCGGCGCCCGCTGAAGATCCTCGTCGCAGGCCCGGCCGATCCCTACCTCGACGAGGTCCTCGCCTCGCTCTCCGGTACCACGCTCGTCCATGCGCCCGATTCGCGCGCCGCACCGGGCTACGACCTCGCGGTGTACGACCAGGTCGCGGTGCCGGCCGATCCGGGTGCACCGTTCCTGGCCATTGCACCGCCAGGGGGCGCGCCCGGGATCGTCGTGACGGGCACCGTCGACGCGCCCGCGCTCACCACGGTGTCGGCCGACGCGGTCCTCTCGGGCCTCGACCTGTCCGATGTGGCCATCGCCGCGGCCCAGAAGCTCGATCCGGGGACGGCCGAGGTGCTGGTGGCCGCCGATTCGACGCCGCTGCTCGTGCGAGGTTCCACGGGCGGCCGCGCCTTCGGCTACCTCGCGTTCCCGCTCGCCGACAGCAATTTGCCGCTGCAGGTTGCGTTCCCGCTCCTCGTCGACCGCATCGTCGCCGACCTGGCCGGCGTCACACCCGGTACGACACAGGTCCGGGTCGGCGAGCTGCTGCCCGTCGATGCGTCCCAAGCGCTGGTCGCCGTTCGCCCGCGTCAGGGTGGGACCATCCGCCGACCGGCCGGCGGCGCTGCCCCGGTCGCTGACCGGCCCGGGTTCTGGACGATCCGCCAGACCGGCCGTCCCGACCGGCTTGTTGCCGTCAACGCCGACCCGGTGGAGTCGTCGCTGGCCCCGGTCGAACGCCTTCCGATCCCGGTGCGTCCCCCGGTTGCCGGCTCGCGTGCGCCTGCCGGTGAGCGTTCGCTCCTCCCGTTCGTCATTGCCGCGTTGCTACTGGTGCTCGTGGCCGAATGGCGGCTCGCACGGCGCCATATCGGCGTGTCCAGGTCGCAATGGCGGGTCGGTGCGCTGCTGCGGGTGGCCATCGTCGCCATGCTCGTGGGCGCGCTCACGAACCTCTCGCTGCCCCGGCGCAGCAACTCGGTGTCAACCCTCTTCCTCGTCGACGGATCCGACTCGCTCGGCCCTGGTGGACGTGCCGCGGCGCTGGCCTGGGTGCGAGACGCGTTGGCCGCACGAGGGTCGGGATCCGCTGCTGGTGTGGCCATCTTCGGCGGCGACGCCCGGGTCGAACAGCTCGTCGACAGGGACGCGTCGCTCGGCGTGCCGACGGTGCAGATCGATCGCAGCCGTACCAACGCGGCCGGGGCGCTCCGGCTGTCGTCGGCCCTTCTCCCTCCCGCCTCGAAGCGGCGGGTCGTGCTCGTGTCGGACGGACGCTTCACGGACGGCGACGTCACCGTCGAGGCGCAGCGACTGGCCGCCGAGGGCATTCCTGTCGACGTGCACGCGGTGGTCCCGGCTGCGGGGTCTGATGCCGCGGTTGCCAGTGTGGACGTGCCCGGTCGGGTCGGCAAGGGCGAGCGATTCACCGTACGCGCCGTCGTGAAGGCCAGTGCAGCAGGCACCGCGACCGTCCGCATGCTGCGCGACGACGGATCGGGCAAGGAGACGACCGTCGATGTCCGCACACTCACCCTCGCCGTGGGCGACAACGTGGTCGACGTCGATCAGGTGGCGGACAAGCCGGGAGTGGCCCGCTACCGAGTGGTCGTCGAGTCGGCCGGCGACGCCGTACCCGAGAACGACACCGGCTATGCCGCGGTCGAGACGACCGGGCCGCCGAGGGTGCTCGTGGCCGAGGGTGCCAACGGCGAGGGCGACGCGATCGTCGCCGCACTCCGCTCGACGGGCGTCACCACCGAGCAGATCGCGGCCGCAGACCTTCCCGGTGTGGAGCGGCTCGCGGCGTATCAGGCGATCGTGCTCGTCGACACCGATGCCCGAATGCTTGCGCCCGCTCAGGTGCAGGCGCTCGGCTCGGCCACCCGGGACCTCGGCCGCGGGCTCGTCGTCATCGGGGGCGAGCGGGCCTACGCGCTCGGCGGGTATCGCGGAACCGACCTCGAAGCGCTGCTGCCGGTCGAGTCCGAGATACGCGATCCGCTGCGGAAGAAGTCGGTGGCCGAAGTCTTGGCCATCGACACCAGCGGTTCGATGTCCGCGTGCCACTGCGCCGGTGGGAACGGCATCGCGGGCGGTGGCAACCGGGCCGAGGGCGGGGTCAACAAGACCGACATCTCCCGCAGCGCCGCGGCCCGTAGCATCGCCGCGCTCTCGGCCGGCGACCAGGTCGGCGTGCTGGCCTTCAACACCGAGCACCGGTGGATCATCGACCTGCAGAAGCTCCCCGCCGAGGACGTCATCCGCAAGGGTCTGGAGGGTCTGGTCCCGGCGGGGAACACCGATCTCTCCACGCCGCTGCTCGACGCGGGCGAGAAGCTGCGCAAGGCCAAGGCGACGCTGAAGCACATCATCCTCTTCACCGACGGCTTCACCTCGACGGGGTCGCTGGCCGGTCTCGAGGGTCAGGCCGGACGGCTCGCGGCCGAAGGGATCACGGTGTCGGTGGTGGCGACGGGCGAGGGCTCGGCGGCAGAGCTGGCCAAGGTCGCGGCAGCCGGTCGGGGCCGCTTCTACCCGGGAACGGACCTCCTCGAGATCCCGCAGATCATGACCCAGGAGACCGTCCTCGTGGCCCGGAACTTCGTCAACGAGGGGAGCTTCGTGCCCGAGGTGACGGCTGCCGCGGCGCCGGTGCGCGCCATCCGTGCCGCCCCGCCACTGCTCGGTTATGTGGCCACGACGGCGAAGCCGACGGCCGAGACCTGGCTGCGGGTCGGACCCGAACGCGACCCGTTGCTGGCATCGTGGAGGGCCGGGCTGGGCCGCGTGACGGCGTGGACGAGCGATGCCTCGGCCCGATGGAGCCAGGGCTGGGCCAACTGGGACGGCTATGCGGCGTTCTGGGCCGGGGTGGTGAGGAACGCCTTTCCGCTGTCGGAGGGGGCGACGCTGCGGGCCGAGGTCCGGGCCGGGCGGCTGCAGGTGCGCGTCGACGGCGAGGGGGACTGGCCCGACGGCGCAAGCGGCTCGGTGCGCGTCACCGGCCCCGATGGTGTCGCCCGGGTGGTCCCGCTCGAGCGCACCGGCGCTGGGACGCTCGGGGCCGAAATCGACGCCTCCCAGCCCGGCACGTACTCGCTCGGTGCGCAGGTGGTCGCAGCCGGTGGCGGAGCGCTGGCGCAGGCGACCGCGTTGGCGACCCGCTCGTACGCGGCCGAGTACGAACCGGGCCGGGCCGACCCCCGGGGGCTTCTGCGCGTGTCGGCGTTGACCAAGGGCCGGGGGTCGATCGAGGCGGCCGACGCGTTCGACCCCACCGGGCTGCGGTCGGGGACGACCCGCTGGCACCTCGCCGGGCTGCTCCTCGTCCTCGCCGTGCTGCTCTGGCCGTTCGATGTCGCGGTGCGGCGCCTGTCGTTGCGGCGGGCCGGCCTGGCCGCCGCGAAGCTCGCCCCGACGGCGATCGAGCAGCGACTGGCCGGGCTGCGGCGGCGGATGCGGGAGCGCGCCGACCTGGTGGCTGCGACTTCACGGTCCGGATCGCAACCGGCATGGGCATCGGAATCGACATCGGTTGAGGCACCGGTGGTCGCCCGACCGACCGCAACACGGCGTCCTGCAGCGGCAAGCAAGCCTGCGCCGGACGGATCACCCGACCCCGACGCTTCACCCGCCGACGGTGGTGTCACGGTCATGGCGCGGCGACCCGCATCCGGCACGACGGTCGACCAACTGCTGGCCAACCGGCGGGCGCGTCGACCGCCGGACGCAAACCCCTGACGGCCCGCGAACATTGTTGTCGAAAGCCGCTCCGAGCG
>JAYUDQ010000418.1:0-1785 GCA_043739745.1 Acidimicrobiia bacterium
TGACATCGCTGCTTATCAAGGAGTCGGTCAACCAGACGCAGGACAACATGGGCTTCCACAATGCGCTGAACGCCTGCTTCACCATCCACCAGCTGAACCACTCGCACTGGGCTGAGATCCACGACAACAAGATGCCGGCCGGTCTGCCCGAGGACGGTCTGCCGCACTGGAAGGACGCGCCACCTGTCGTCAACGCGTCGAAGACCGAGGCGCGCGCAGGATCATAAGTGCGCGTATGGGTTCGGGTGACCGGTCGCGACCGATCAACTCATGAAGTCGCGCACGACGTCCAGCCACAGCTGCGTCGTCAGCCGTAGCGACTCGACGTCGATGCGCTCGTCGTTGCCGTGGAAGCGGTACCCGAAGTCGGCGGGGCCGATGTCGGGGCTCAGCAGCCCGGCACCGTAGGAGACCGCACCCATCTCGCGGTAGATGCGTGAATCGGTGAACCCGGCGGAGAGCTGCGGCGAAAGGCGCGAGGTCGGGAAGGGACGGGCGATGGCCCGGGCCAAGGAGTCCCACATCGGCGTGTCGGTGCGGCTGATCGTGGACGGGTCATTCATGATCAGCTCGACCTCGGTCTGCTCGTACAACGGGCCGAGCGCAGCCCGAAGGTGCGCGTCGACCGATGCGGCGTCCTCCCCTGGGAGCGTGCGGACGTCGACGCCGAGGTCGATGCAGTCGGGTATCACGTTGGTCTTCATGTTGCCCTGGACGACATTGCACGAGAACGTCGTATGGCAGCCGGCATGCAGCCCGGCGCCGCTGCGCCCGGGCATCGCGTCGAGCGCTTCGTCGATGCTGGCCGGGTCGAGCAGCATCGCCTTGAGGTCGTCGGGAAGCTCCAGCGTGTCGATCCGCTCGCGCCACAGTTCGTGCACGCGCGGTGCCGGTCGGTAGTCGGCCAGCTTGCCGATGATGGCCGCAGCCTTCACCAGCGCGTTGTCCGAGCGATAGGGCATCGAGCCGTGGCCGGGCGTTCCCCGGACCCGCAGCCGCCGCCAGGCGACACCCTTCTCGCCGACGGTGACGCTGATGTTCGGTGCTTCCACCGAACCCGTGTGAAGCCCGCCATTCTCCGTGAGGACATAGTCTGCGCGCACATCATCGGCGGCGTGGTCGGCCATCCACCGCATGCCGTAGGCGCTGCCCGATTCCTCGTCGGCCACGCCGAAGAAGATCAGGTTGCCACGGGGGCGGAAACCGGTGTCGGCCAGGTGTCGGAAGGCAACGGCCATCGACGACGTGAGGTTCAGCATGTCGACCGCGCCGCGGCCCCATACCTCGTCGCCAACCAGTTCGCCGCCGAACGGGTCACGCGTCCAGCCCGATGCATTCGCCGGCACCACGTCGGTATGGCCCATCAGACACAGGCTCGGCGCGCCCTGATCGGTGCCCTCGATGCGGGCCACGACGGACCGCCGTCCAGGCGCGGCGTCGTAGTGCTGCACGTCGAGCCCCCGACCCTCGAGGAACGCGGTGAGAAGGTCGGCGTTGCGCACCTCCTCGCCCGATTCGGCCGTGCCGTCGTTCACGCACCGGTTGCGGATCATCTGCTGGAGGAGCTCGACCGTCTGGGCGGTCAGCGGCGAGAACGGGGAGTCGGTCACTCGGCGATTCTGGCCCAGTGCGATCCGAGATGCTCTTGGGGAAGGCGAAGCCCATGATCTCCTCGTCGCGCGAGAACGCGAGGTAGACGATCCGCCCTACCCGGAACTTCACGCGGTCGCGCACCAGCGCTTCGTAGGAACGGGGCAGCGAGAGGGCAAGGACGCGGACGTCGTC
>JAYUDQ010000419.1:0-4901 GCA_043739745.1 Acidimicrobiia bacterium
CCGTAGAACGTGCGGCTCGGGTTGCCCCGGAAGGTGAGCAGCCCGTCGACCTTCTTCCGCACGGCCGACCGACCTGCGCGGGGCCCGACGTCGAGCAGCGGCCGGGTCGTCGGCGGAGGCACCGCCGCAGGGAGCGGCACAGCCGGCCCGGCGGTGGAGGGTGGCACGCCGGCGGTCGACGAGGTCAGGGTGGTCGACGCCACCCGTCGGTGCGTGGCCGCCGAGGGCACCGTCGACCGGCGGCCGCTCGTGCAGGCCACCAGCGCAATCGCCACCAGCGCCGTGCGCGCGAAGGCGACCGGCCACGCGCGCGAAGTCGCCGCTTTCTTGTCTGTCCGGGACGATTGGCCCAGGTTCGCGCGCATCGGCACCCCACTTCGCGCGCAGCGAATCAGGAGAAGGTGCACGGCCGCCGATCGTAGGTGCCGCTGACTGAACGCCGCCCGGCTACCCGCTCACTGCGACACCCGCATACGATCCGCGCCCATGACCGCTCCCGTCTCAGAGACCTTCGACGCGTCCGCATGGAAGGACGTGCCGGGCTTCGCCGATCTCACTGACGTCACCTACCACCGGGCGCTCGACCACGGCACGGTCCGTATCGCCTTCAACCGTCCGGAGGTCCGCAACGCGTTCCGTCCGCATACGGTCGACGAGCTGTATCGCGCCCTCGACGACGCCCGTATGAGCACCGACGTCGGCTGCGTGCTGCTCACCGGCAACGGGCCCTCGCCGAAGGACGGCGGGTGGGCGTTCTGCTCGGGCGGCGATCAGCGCATCCGCGGCAAGGACGGCTATCGCTACGCCGAGGGCGAGACCAGCGACACGATCGACCCCGCCAAGACCGGCCGCCTGCACATCCTCGAGGTGCAACGCCTCATACGCTTCATGCCGAAGGTCGTCATCTGCGTCGTGCCGGGCTGGGCTGCGGGTGGCGGCCACAGCCTGCATGTGGTCAGCGACATGACCATTGCGTCGAGGGAACACGCCCGGTTCAAGCAGACCGACGCCGACGTCGGCAGCTTCGATGGCGGCTTCGGTTCCGCCTATCTCGCCCGGATGGTCGGACAGAAGCGAGCCCGCGAGATCTTCTTCCTCGGCCTCGAATACTCCGCGCAGCAGATGGTCGAGATGGGTGCCGTGAACGCTGCGGTCGACCATGCCGATCTGGAGAGCACCGCTCTCGAATGGGGCCGGATCATCAACGCGAAGTCGCCGACTGCGCAACGGATGCTGAAGTACTCGTTCAACCTCATCGACGACGGGCTCGTCGGCCAGCAACTGTTCGCGGGCGAGGCGACCCGACTCGCCTATATGACCGACGAGGCGGCGGAAGGGCGAGACTCGTTCCTGGAGAAGCGCGACGCCGACTTCCGGGCCTTCCCCTGGCACTTCTGACATGGGCGACGGGGCCCGCCGCCGCTCGCCTGGGCTCGCTTCGCCACCCGACGCAGTGCGACACGGTTGGTCCGTCCGGGCGGACTTCATCGCCAACTTCAGCGGCGGGCCGACACTGCATCGTTGGCCGCGCATGCCCATTCATGCGGCAGCGGGTCGCTGATGTCGAGGACGATGACGCGTTCTGCAAACGACGACTTCAGTGCAATCGAGACGGCCTCGACATGAGCGCGGTTGACGACCACGGCGACGAGATGACGGTCGAGCTCGACTGGCCCGCCGATCTTCACGGGATGGACACCGTCGAAGACGGCGTCCGGGTGAGCAGCGAGATCCGACCAGTCGAAGCAGAACCGAACTGCGGTCGGATAGCCGGGCGTGAGGTCGAGAGGTTCGAGGTCTCGGCCGATCGACCGACTACGGGCGACCGCCTCCGGCGCGGTGCACCTCCCGTTGGCGAACATCACGTGATCGAAGTAGTCCGGCGGCTCGCCCCACGTGCTCGATCGAGCGAGTTCCTCAGCGGTTTGGCCCGTGACATCAACGGCCGGCAGGAGGAGCCCTTGTCGAAGGATCGTCGCGGCGACTGCTGCGGGTGTTCCATGGCAGACGAGCGAGCTGTTGCATCCGTCGGAATAGACGTGCGTGCAGCACTGGCTTGCGTGCTCACGCGGACTCGGTCGGCGCCGCGGCGTTGGCCATCGAGACCAGTCGGATAACTCGGGATCAGCCGCCACCTCTACGAGCCGAGCGTGGCGCGCTTCGTAGGCGCGGAAGTCGGCAAGAAACCTGATGGTCGAGCACGGTTGGTCCGTCTGGGCGAACCGCGTGACGGTATGACCAGTTCCCATTCGGACCACCGTGCGGAAACGGCAGGCCGCCGACAACAAGCTGCAGGAAAGATGCCATCGCAGCTCATCCTGGCGCAGCAAACTCGACTTCCGTGACGATTCGCGCCAGAACTCATCGCCACGGACGGAAATCGTGCGAACTGGCGTCAACGACCCGGGAAAACAGCGCAAATCTCACGCCAGACCGCTGGTTGGAGAAGCCGCTACGCCTCGTCAATCGGGGTCGGTCAGACCCCGCACTCCTCGAGCGCACGGCGCACGAGCACGCGGGCAAGATGCTGGCGGTACTCCACGCTGGCGTTGAGGTCGGCGGGCGGCTCGAGGCCGTCGGCCGCGAGGGCGGCGGCATCGGCTGCGGACGCACCACCGGCGAGCGCAGCTTCTGTCGCCGAAGCACGAACCGGCGTCGAGCCCATGTTCACCAGCCCGATGCCCGAATCGCCGTTGAGCTTCCAGGCGGCAACGCCCACGATGGCCCAGTCCTGGGCACGGCGGTTGAACTTCTGGAACGACCAGCCGGCGCCGGTGATCTTCGGGACTCGGATCTCCGTCAGCAACTCGTCCTCGGCCAACGCCGTGGTGAGGAAGCCGTGGAAGAAATCCTTCGCAGCAATCGAACGCGTACCGTTCGGACCCTGCGCGACGATCGTACCGCCGAGGGCCAGTATGACGGCCGGCAGGTCGGACGCACCGTCTCCATGGGCCACCGAGCCACCGATCGTGCCACGGTGACGAACCTGCGGATCACCGACGTACGAGGCCGCGTGGGCGAGGAGCGGGTTGTGCTCCTTCAGGACCGTCGAGATCTCGACGTCGCGGTGCCGGGTGAGCGCGCCAATCGCAATGTGATCGCCGGCATCCTTGATGTAGCTGAGCTCCTTGACCCGGCCAACATCGACGAGCTTCGCCGGCGAAGCCAGACGCAGCTTCATCAGCGGGATCAGCGAGTGGCCGCCCGCGAGGATCTTCGCATCATCGCCATGCTCGACGAGCTGCGCGATGGCAGCGTCGGCGGAGTCGACACGGACGTAGTCGAAAGCGGCGGGAATCACGGGTGCCTCCTAGGCGGCGAACTGCAGAAAGAGAAGAGCAAGGTAGACAGCGATTTTTCAGGCGTTGGCCGAAGCAGCGGCCAGTACGGCCTTCACGATGTTGTGGTAGCCCGAGCAGCGGCAGAGGTTGCCTTCGAGGCCGATGCGGACTTCCTGCTCGGTCGGGTGCGGGATCTCGTCGAGGAGGCTGATCGCCGCCATCACCATGCCGGGCGTGCAGTAGCCGCACTGCAGGCCGTGGTTGGCGCGGAACGCCTCCTGCATGGGGTGCATGACATCGCCCTTCGCAAGGCCCTCGATCGTGGTGATGGCGGCCCCATCGGCCTGGACAGCCAGCACGGTGCAGGACTTCACGGCCTCACCATCGATGTGGATCGTGCAGGCACCGCACGACGACGTGTCGCAGCCGATGTTCGTGCCGGTCAACGCGCAGCTTTCACGGATGTAGTGCACGAGCAGGGTGCGCGGCTCCACATCGTGGCTCTGCGCCTGTCCGTTTACGGTCGTCGAGACATTCACGTAGTACTCCCAGAGATCGGCGCCATCGGTTTCGTGGACTTGCACGGGTGAACCGTGCGAAGCCCGCATGCGTTCTAGCACCACCGCCTGCTGTGTGCCCACCGTCACGACCGACGGGGAGCAACTTGCGCGGCAAAAGCGAGAAATTCGGAAGCCAACGAACGCGAGAACCGACTACCGCCAGAACGCCACGGCATCGACCAGCACCCGCATCACGCTGAGCTCACGGGTGGCGGTGGAAGGCGGCACCGGCTGGATGGCGGCGGCATCGGGGTCTTGACCGCCGAAGGTCGACGTCTCGGCACGCAGGCCGGAGATCAGTACGAGCTTCTCGCCCGGATGGACCAGGCCGAACTGCTCCCGGGCGATGCGGGTGACCTCGAGGTCGGTCTTCAGCACGCGCACTCGGTCACGCAACTGCCGATTCCGGCTGTTGAGCTCGAGCAGGCGGCCCCTCGTCGATGCCAACTCACGCTGCTGGTTCACATACGCGCGCACCGGGATGACGCCGAGGAAGATGAGCCCGAAGGCCAGGCCGACGATGGCCACGAGCCCGCCGAGGACCGAGAGGGTCGAGCGCCGCGTCATGCGCGTGCCGATGCCCGCGGTGCCAGCGCAGCTCTGCCCCAGAAGGCCGCCGATTCGCCGAGTTGCGACTCGATCCGGAGGAGCTGGTTGTACTTGGCTACCCGGTCCGAGCGGGCCGGCGCACCGGTCTTGATCTGCCCGCAGTTGGTGGCGACGGCGAGGTCGGCGATGGTCGAGTCTTCCGTCTCGCCCGAGCGGTGCGACATCACGGCCGAGTAGCCGTTGCGGGTGGCGAGGCCGACGGCGTCGAGCGTCTCGGTGAGCGTGCCGATCTGGTTCACCTTCACGAGGATCGAGTTCGCCGTCCTGCGGTCGATGCCCATCTGCAGGCGCTGCGAGTTGGTCACGAACAAGTCGTCGCCCACAAGTTGGATGCGACTGCCCAGCGCCGTCGTCAGCGCGGCCCACCCGTCCCAGTCGTCCTCGGCCATGCCATCCTCGATGGAGACGATCGGGTACCGGTCGCACAGGTCGACCCAGAAGCCCACGAACT
>JAYUDQ010000420.1:0-1774 GCA_043739745.1 Acidimicrobiia bacterium
GTGGGCGCCGTCGTCGGCTCGTGATCAGCAAAGTCGCGTGAAGGCGATCAAGAAGGACCAGATCTCGCGTCTGCCTCTGGCGCGCCTCACGGTAGGCGACGTCGAGCGTTGGCACACTCGCCTGCGCAAGGCCGGCCTGCAGGACGCCGGGATCAAGAACCTGCACGGCGTGCTGCGCGCCGCGCTGTCGCAAGCCGAGCGATGGGGATCGGTGAGCAACAACGTCGCCGGCATCGCGCGGCCTGAATTGGTCGAAGACCCAGCAGCGGTCGGTGATGTCGCCCGACGACGTGCGTGCCGTGATCACCGCTGCGGCGACGATCGACCCGCCGTGCTGGCGCTGCGGATCGCCGCGGTGGCCGGCGCTCGGCGGGCAGAGTTGGCGGCGCTGCAGTGGACCGACGTGGTCGATGATCAGCTGAAGATCGACTCGGCGATCGAGTTCGTCAAGCGCGGTGACGGATCGCCCGAGCTACGTGACGCTGCGACCAAGACTGCCAACGCCCGCACCGTCACGCTCGACAGTGACACAGTCGATCTGATTGCCGAGCTCCGCCGAGAGCGCGCGCCGTACGGCCCGCGGATGTTCGGCCCCGGCCCCGAGCTGGTCAGCCCCGACCGCATCGGCTGGTGGTGGAGCCGCTCGCGCAAACTGTCGGGCATCGAATCGAAGTGGCGTCTGCACGACTTGCGTCACTGGTCGGCCACCGTCGCGATCGGCCAGGGCCACGACGTGAGAACCGTCGCAGGCCGCCTCGGCCACGCCAACCCAGCGATGACCGTGCGCGTCTACGCGCACGCGTTCGCGGCCGCCGATCAAGCGCTCGCCGCTGGGCTCGGTGACATCCTCCGTGAGGAGAAGCATGAAACATCTTCCGTATACCGATGCATTCGTCGACGAGTCCATCCGCGGTCAGCGCTACCTCATGGCGTGTGTGCTGCTTCAGGCGCGCGACGTTCCGAGCGTTCGGGCAGAGGTGAGTGAGCTCGCTGGAACCAAGAGCAGTCGCGTGCACTTCAACGCAGAGCTGGAGTCCCGCCGACAGACCGTGCTGCAGACGTTCGCCGGATTGTCGATGGAGGCGTTCGTCGTGAGCTGTCGCCGTAGCCACGGCGTCACTGAATTCGAGGCGCGGAGCCGTTGCCTCGCGTCGATCGTCGCCTCCCTGCAAATGAGGTCGGTTGACCGGCTCGTCATCGAGAGTCGTCAGGATGACCTCGACGACGAGCGCACCATCCATCGTGTGCGCCAGCGAGATCCCCATCTCGTGTTCGAGCATCGCCGAGGGAAGGACGAACCACTGCTCTGGATAGCCGACGGCGTTGCTTGGGCTGTGGGTGCCGGACCACGCTGGTCCGAGATCATCGCGCCGAGGGTTGATCGGATCATCGAGGTCTGAAAAGCGCAGAACCCGGCTCCCCAACCAAAGGGTTGGCAACCGGGTCCACTTCCAAGGGCGCTTGCCCGAGGCCTCACCAGTATGCGCCGTCTGGCCCCGATTCGCAAGCAGGTTCCGCACCTGACCGCCGGCTCGTGCAATTCTTGGGTTGGCGCCGCAAGCACCGCCCGGCTCCACCGCAATGGGTTGAAGACGGACGGGATCTTGTAGGTGTCCTGCTGACGCCAGTGGTGGGTACCGGAGGGGCGGTACCAACACGAGGTCACACCCAGAAAACTGCGGACGCTGAGCAACACAATCTTCGAAGGCGCGAGCGAGATCCAGCAACTGGTGATCGCCCGGGCGTTATCAGGCGCCTGCAGTCGACGCGACTG
>JAYUDQ010000421.1:0-1773 GCA_043739745.1 Acidimicrobiia bacterium
GAGCAGGGCCGCACGTATGTGTTCCTGCAGTGCGAGCTGCCCCAGTGCAAGGCGATCGGTGACGGCGCGCTGGACGCTGCCAAGACGATCGGTTGGAAGACCAAGGTCATTCCGTGGCAGACCACCGACCCGTCGACGCTGACCTCGGCACTCAACCAGGCGCTGCAGTTCAACCCGATCGCTGTGACGCCGACCGGCTTCCCGCAGGAGTTCTGGGGTACGGTGATCCCAGCCTACGAGAAGGCCGGCGTGATGATCGTCCCCGCTGCTGTCGCAAACCTGACGATCAGTAAGACCGTCCCCGGTGGTGCCTCGACCGCCTTCGACTACGCCGCCGCTGGAAAGATCATGGGAAATTGGCTCATCGCCGATTCGAAGGCCGAAGCGCACATTCTGGTCATGGACGTTCCGGCCTACGAGGTCCTCAAGACCTACGGCGACGCCGCCAAGGCGGTCCTTGCCAAGGGTTGCGCCAAGTGCGTGGTCACCCCGCTTGACATCACGCTCCCGCAGTTGTCGAGCAACGGCGTCATCCCGGCGATCGTGGCCGCACTCCAAAAAGATCCGTCGATCAACTACCTGGTGGGTACCGACGGCGCGTTCCTCGGTGGTATCCAGGCCGCCATGTCCGCAGCCAACATCACGAAGGTCAAGATCGCTGGCGGCGCCCCCGCCATCACCAACCTGCAGAACCTCGTCAACGGCACCGAGGCGGCGTGGACCGGGGAGGCCATCAGCCAGATGGGTTGGACGATCGTCGACATCGCCGCTCGTGCTTCGCTCGGCATGAAGATTCCTGAGGCCGACCTCGGTCGCCCGCAGCAGCTCTTGGTGAAGGCCAACGTCGGCACGCCGACGGATTCGCTCGATGCGCCGGCCGACTACCGAGACCAGTACAAGAAGCTGTGGGGCATTGGCTGACACCGCTGGTCAGACGTCCACCGCGATGTCGCCTGCAAACGTGTCCATGGTGAGGGCCCTCGAGACGAGGGCCCTCTCCAAGACGTTCGCCGGCGGGCGGGCTCTGCACGAAGTCGACTTTGCCATTGCCCCCGGTGAGGTTCACGCCCTGTTGGGAGAGAACGGCTCCGGGAAGTCGACCCTGATCAAAGTCCTCTCCGGGTATCACCGACCAGATCCTGGGGCTGTCGTCGAGATCGGCGGTCGGCCATTGCCGTTCGGCAGTCCGCTGGGCTCGTACGAGCTCGGCGCCCGTTTCGTCCATCAGGACCTGGGTCTGGTCGAGTCATCTTCGGTGAGCGACAACCTCGCCTTCGGCCCGGGCTTTCCCACCACCGGAGGAACCATCCGCCGGCGGAGCGTCCGCCAGCGGGCGCTCCGAGCGCTTGAAGAAGTGGAGATCGACATCGATCCCGCTGCGCTGATCAGCTCGCTGTCACCGGCACAGAAAACTGGAGTCGCCGTCGCCAGGGCGTTGGCGGGGGAGAATTCGATGGTCCGCCTGCTGGTGCTCGACGAGCCGACGGCTCGTCTCCCAGAGCAGGAGGTTGTCCATCTGCTCGAGATCGTGCGATCGGTGGTCCGGAGAGGGATCGGGGTCTTGTACGTCACCCATCGCCTCGATGAGGTGTTCGAGATCGCCGATCACGCGACCATCCTCCGCGACGGACGCAAGGTCGCATCCGAGCCGATCAGCGGGCTCACCCGCGACATGCTGCTCCACCATCTGTTGGGCGCCACGCTCGAACAGCCGCATCACCAGGAGGCGCCGGCAGGTTCGAGCAGCGCCGCCCTGCTGACAGTGGAGGGATT
>JAYUDQ010000422.1:0-28446 GCA_043739745.1 Acidimicrobiia bacterium
GCGAAGGCCATCGCCCGTATCCATGGCGAACGCTGCCCGGCGCTGCGGTCGAACCCGATCTGTGTCGAACGCCGCACCATCGGATCGGCATGGCGTGCAGCGGCGGTGCCGAGAGCCCAAAGCCCTCGCCCCCAGCAGTCCTCGACGCCGGCCTGATCCGTCCAGCGCCCGCGTGCGTCCATCCGGTTGCGGGTCCGCCCATCGGTGTCCTGGGCCGCGAGTACGAATCCGAGTGCAAGCCGGCCGAGGCGACGAGCTGCACCGGTGTCGCTCTCACGTGACACCACGACCAGCATGCGGGCATTGTCGTCAGTACACAGCCCATGCTCCACGCGTCGATGGATGCCTTTGGCATGCTCGAACAGACCAAGCTCGGTGCTGAGCCGTTCAAGATGATCGAGCGTGAAGGCGATACGAGCGCTCACATCGCCACCGGCTGGCGAGTCCGTAGGAGCTCGTCCGCCAACGTCGCGTATTCCGTGGCCACGGCCGACCAGCTATGCGCCGGCGCGAGTCGGCTGGCCTCGGCGACCATCGACGCAAGCCGGTCGTCGTCACTGACGACCGACCGGATCGCATCAGCCAGCGCCTGCGGGTCGCCATGGGGGACGACGATTCCAGCACCGCTGGCGAGGAGCTCGACGGCGTGCGGGAACGCCGTTGCGATCACGGGCCGGCCGGCGGCGATCGCATCGACCAGCACGCCTGACGTCACTTGGTCACGTGAGTCGTACGGCAGCACCACCACCGAAGCCGAAGCAACGAAACCAGTCAACTCCGGGAGGTCACGGTAGGTGTCGTCGAAGGTGACCGAAGCAGCGACCCCTCCGGCCAGCATCCGGGTGATCAGCGACCGCCGATACGCGTCGCCATGGCGGGCATACACCTTCGGATGGGTGACTCCGGCGACGGTATAGCGCGGGGACTCGGGAAGGTCGTGCAGTAGTGCAAGCGCGTCGATCGCATGCTCGATGCCCTTGCCCGGGCCGAGTAGACCCCACGTCAGGAGCTGCGGTCGCCCGACCGCATCGGCCACCGAGGCGAGTTGCTGAGCGGTCGGGTTGGCGGCACCATGCGGGATCGTGACGAGCTTCGCGAGGTCGATCGGGTAGGAGGCCACTAGCCGATCATGCGCGGTACGAGTCATGACGACCACCCGGTCGGCCATCCGGGCAACCGTGGCCAGGAGAGAGCGTTGATGCGGCGTGGGCGTCAGCGGAACGGTGTGCAGGACCACGATGGTGGGAACCTCGATAGCCCGCAGCAGATCGACGACCTCCTCGCCATCGACCCCTCCGTAAATCCCGTACTCGTGCTGGATCACGGCAACGTCACAGCGCGAGAGCACGGCCGCCGCTTTGCGAATCGAAGCCGGCTTTCCATGCACGAGCTCGGCTGCGACCGGCCGTTCGATGCTCGCCGGGTCGTCACCGTCATCGATCCGGACGACATCGACACGGTGCCCAGCATCATTCAGGCCGACCTCGAGAGCAGCCGCGAATGTCGCAAGTCCGCAGATCTTCGGCGGATAGGTGCTGACGAGCCCGATTCGCTGACGTGAGGCGATTGCGAAGTAGGGAATGTGGCGGGCAAACGGGGGGACGACGGACATGGATGCACCTCGAATCGGGGGTCGAGACGTCGGGCCTGCACGGGGCGACAGCGCTGCGGGCCGTCCTGCCCAAACGAGGCGACTCTCCCAAAGAGAACCTTCAGTCTACCCCCGGTCCCGTCGGCGAGGACCGATACCGCTCCGAGTGGCCGGGTTTTGGCCTCGTCGGTTGCGGGTACCTGTGACCTCATGGACATCATCCGCAACGACGACGGCACGCTGGTCGTTCCGATCATTCAGGGTCGCCACGACGAGGAGAACGGCCTCCTGACAGAGGACGCACCGACGACGCGGGTGCTGCATCCCGGCGAGGGCGGATACATCGAGGCCCTGGCCCATTGGGACCTCCAGCAGGTCGGGTCCCATGCCGCCACGTCGACGCCGGGCGGCCGCGAAGAAGCCATGGCGGTGGTCCACGCCGTGGCCGAAGATCCCGAGCACGACGTCGCGAAAGCCGTCGAGGCGCTCCATGACCCGGAGTCGAGCGCCGAGGCGCTCCGCCACGTCCTCGTGGGTGGCACGCCGTCGGTAAAGGGCTTCGCATCCGAAGTTGCCGAGGCCGAAGGCGGCGACCTGATCGCCCCGCATACGGTCACGAAGATCATCGGCGAGGTGCTGGCTGAGGTCGATAGCTGAGTTGAGCTGAGTTGAGCTGACCTGAGGGCGCGCCGCAGCACGTGACGACCCGAGGCGGGTGCCCGGTAGCGTCTGCCGATCGCCCTCCCCAAGGATCTCCGCCAGCGCCTGCTCGACGCAGGCGACACCACCCGCCGCAACGCCGAGCAACTGCTCGGCAAGCGCTTCGGGGATTCCCGGTTCGCGTCCCGTCCCGCAACCCCGCGTCCGCTGTCCGAGATCCAGGCCGAACTCGACCAACTCGTCGGCCTCGCTTCGGTCAAGGAGCAGGTCCGGACCCTGCTCGCGTACCTTCAGGTGAAGGCTCGCCGAAGTGCTCATGGACTGGTCGATGTCCCCATCAGCCAGCACCTCGTCTTCCTCGGCAACCCCGGCACGGGAAAGACCACGGTGGCCCGGCTCCTGGCCGAGGCGTACGGCGCCATGGGGTTGCTGAAGAAGGGCCATCTCGTCGAGGTCGATCGCGCCGGGCTGGTGGGCCAGTACGTCGGCCATACCGCGGTGAAGACGACCCGCGTCGTGAAGCAGGCACTCGACGGTGTGCTCTTCATCGACGAGGCCTACGCACTTTCGCCGTCGACCCTCGGGGGGAACGACTTCGGAGCCGAGGCCATCGAGACGCTGCTCAAGCGCATGGAGGACCACCGCGATCGGTTGGTCGTGATCGCCGCGGGGTATCCCAAGTTGATGAACAGCTTCCTCAACTCCAACCCGGGCCTCAGGTCGCGGTTCTCGCGTGAGTTGGAGTTCAGCGACTACGGCACGGACGAGCTCGTCGCCATCACCGAGCGCATGGCCGTCGGCGGCCAGTTCGTCCTTGGCGCCGGAACGCACGACGCGCTCACCCTGATCCTCGAATCCATGATCCGCGACGAGCGCTTCGGCAATGCGCGGGTGTCGCGGACGCTGTTCGAACAGGCCATCAACAGCCAGGCACTGCGCCTTACGGAGACCCGACAGGTCCACGCTCTGGATGCGGCCAGCGTGTCGACTCTGGAGGCCGTCGACTTCATCGACGCCGCGAAGCGGGTGGCCGCGCAGCAACGCAAACGCAGCTCCTGAGGCGTCAGACACCGTTCATGTAGTCGCGGTAGTACGTGAGCTTTCCATCGCTGACCCGGTAGAGGCCGCAGCCGTTCTTGTCGCCCTCGGGCGTATGCGCCACCCATCGAGCCCATGCGGTCTCATCATCACCGGCCAGCTCCAGGAGTTCGAAGGTGATATTGCGCTCGTGCATGACGACGTTCATCTTCTGCATGAACGTGCCGATGGCGTCGCGGCCGGCCATCGAGCCGAACACCGGGTCGTGGAACTCGGCGTCGTCCGCGAACATGGCGACGGTCTGCGTGTAGTCGTGACTGTCCTGAAGCCGCCAGAACTCGGCGATCGTGTCGTACGCGTGGCTTCCCATCCCGTCATGCTGGCATCGACACATCCGGTTCGCCAGCTGTTAACGAGCACCCGCCACGAGCTTGACGGGGTGGGGATCGAATCGGATGTTCGCTCGTGGCTGGCCGAGAACTGGTCGTCCGAGCTGACGCTGCGGGAATGGTGGCGGCGGCTGGCGGGGTCAGGGTTCGGGTTCCCGCGATGGCCGATCGGCTGCTTCGGCGCCGGCATGGACAAGGAGCAGGCGGGCGAGGTGACTCGCGTGTTTCGTGCCGGACGGGTGATCGGTGCGCCGACAGGCTTGGGCACGCTCATGGGCGGGCCGGTCGTGACGGAACACGGCACCGATGAGCAGCGCCGCCGGCTGCTTCTCCCACTCGCTGACGGGACCGAGGGCTGGTGCCAGCTGTTCTCGGAGCCGGGTGCCGGCTCCGATCTGGCATCGGTGTCCACGAAGGCGACACGCGACGGCGACGAGTGGGTGGTGACGGGCCAGAAGGTCTGGACCTCGGGCGCGATGCACTCACGGCGGGGCATGCTCATCGCCAGGACAGATGTCGATCAGCCGAAGCACCGGGGCCTCACGTACTTCGTCATCGATCTCGATCAGCCCGGCGTGGAGATCCGCCCATTGCACCAGATGAACGGCCGCTCGCACTTCAGCGAGGTGTTCTTCACCGACGCACGCGTCCACGACCGCGACCGGATCGGCCCGGTGAACGGAGGATGGGCGGTGACGGTGTCGACCCTGCAGCACGAACGGGCCGGCCTCAGTGCTCCGCAGGGTGGCATCAAACCGCCAGCCGGAGAGAAGGGCGGTTTCCTCGACCGCACGATCGACGAGCTGCTGGCCAGACCTGACCGCGAGGAGGAGGTCGATGAGACCGAGCCCGGATCGTTCGCCACGCTCCTTCGGCTTGCTCGTGGCCGCAGCCTGGCTTCGGACCCGGTACTCCGCCAGGGGCTGGCGATGCAGCACACGCAGGAGCGGATTGCCGAGTTCTCTCAGCTTCGAGGTGTTGCGACAGCGCAGGCCGGCCGCGCTCCCGGACCGGAGTCATCGATCGCAAAGCTCTACTGGACACAAGGTCTTCGAACCGCAAGCTCGCTTTCGATGCGCCTCCTCGGACCCTGGGGGACCTTGATGGGTGCAGGGACGCCGGAGGATGGGCGGATACAGACGTTCGTACTCAGCGTTCCGAGCGCATCGATCGCCGGCGGCAGTGACGAGATCCAGCGCAACACCCCGTTCAGAGATCTCCGCAAGAGCTGACCGACGCGGCGCGAACCCTGACCGACCCGACCCTGACCGGTGGGTCCCGACCTGCAGGATGGAACCAACCCATGGACATCTCGACCGACACCGTCACCGGACCGATTCACCGTCCGACGAACATCACCTATCAGGACCGCGGGAGCATCCACGACGACGAGACCGCAAGACAGCTTGGCCTGCGGGGCGGCACAATCGCTGCGTCGACGCACTTCGACCAATTCCCACCGGTACTCGTCGAGGCGTTCGGCCGCGAGTGGTTCGAGTCTGGCTCGCTATCGCTGTACTTCCGCCATGCGACTACGGACGGCGAGCCCGTGCAGGCCTTCGTGGACCGGCCTTCACCAGGGACCACGGCGGCGCAGACGATTGCGATGATGCGGACCGACGGCGGCACCGTCGTTGCGGAAGGAACCGCCTCGATCGGCGACCACGGTGAGCCCACGGTCGCTCGAAGCCCGCGATCTCCGCCACGAACCGACAGGACTGCGCATCCTGGGTGGCGTCCGCCAGGGAGACCCGATCGGACCCGTGGCCGGTCGCATCGATGGTGATGCTCAGGGCGCACGTCTCGATCAGGGTCTCGTGACCGAACCGCTCGACTGGTATCGCACCACATCTCCGTGGGGACCGGCGATCGCATCGCCGTCGACCATCATAAGTGTACTTACGAATGCTGCCGGATTGACGCTTCTTGGGCGCATCGGCGAAGCGGTGGGCCTTTGGGGTGCCTTCGAGATCCGCAATGTCCACGGACCGGTCTTCGTCGACACCGACTACACGCTCACCGGCCGCATCGTCGCTCTCGGCAGCAGCCCCAAGACCGAGAACCTCTGGTACGACATGGCCATCCACGACGGCGAACGCACGATTGCGACGATGCGCAACCTCACGCGCTTCATGAAGGCATCGTCGGTCCTCTACCACTGAGGGGCCGGTCACCGAGCAGGAACCGTGGACCGTCGCCGAGCGACGCGGCCTCGTCGTTTCGGTTGTAGAGCTGGCAGCTCTTGAACGACAGGCAACCGCAGCCGATGCAGCTCGACAAGTCATCGCGGAGCCGCTCGATGAGTGTGATCTGCTCGGTCAGGCGCTGCCGCCACAGGCGAGACAAGCGGGTCCAGTCTTTCGGGGTGGGCGTGCGCTGATCGGGAAGACTCGCCAACGCTCCCCTGATCTCGACCAAGGACAGTCCAACTCTTTGGGCAACGCGAATGAAGGCCAAGCGACGAAGCACCTCACGGTCGAAACTCCGCTGATTGCCGGCCGACCGATCGGCCCGGATCAGGTCCAGGGTTTCGTAGTACCGCAGCGTCGGCGTCGAGATGCCGGCCCGTTCAGCAACCTCGCCAATCGTCATTCGGTCAGTCATTGAACACCTCTTGACTTCAAGTCGACTTGAACTTACAGACTCTACGATGTGACCGAAACCCAAGTATCCGACACGTTGATCGACCAGGCTGCCGCGGCGCTCAGCGTGCCTCGAGACGCGCCTGCTGACTCGTTTGCCCTTCACGCACCTCTTGAGCTGATGGCGCGTGTCGGCCTGCTCCCACGGGTCGCGTCCGAAGCCCGGGGCGCGGCGCGAGGCCGCATCGCCGTCCTGACCGAGAAGTTCCGGAATGATGCAACGGGTGCTGCCACTCCGACGGCCGCGGTGTTCGATTCCGACGAAGACGCTGCGATGGTGCTCAAGCGGGCGTTGCGGGGCGGCGACCTCATGACCGTTGATCAGGCCGCGAGCTGGCTGACCGCCAAGACCTCGCTCCCACGGCTTCAGCTGCTCCTCGGCGACGTGCTGGTTGATTCGCTCGCCGCAGCCGCGCATGCGCCGATCGCGTTGCATCTGCTGAGCCGGGTCGCAGCCTTGCCCGCGTCCCTACTGAACGGACCGCTACACGAAGTCGCACGCCAACCCAGCTGGCGCGTCCGCTGGTTCCGCTCACCACCTGCCGTAGGGGCCAGCAACATCGGCAGCCTCGAGTCCCGCCTCCGGGCCCTACCGCAACTCGGTCGACCGGGGAGCGACTTCATCTACCCACTGATGATCCAAGCCGAACAGAGCGGAGCTGCTGCCGCAGCCATCACCGCATCACTCGACGACGACCCGCGTGATGTGGCGAGAGTCCTTGCCCGAGCGGCGACATGGAGCATGCTGCACGACGATCCGACCCAGGCCCCCTACGGATGGAGCCACTGCCTCACCATGGCCCAGGCCGTGATGTCGTTGGCCGACGACCCCGTCCCTCGCCGCACGGCGATCGGCGTCGCAGGAACGTTCGTCGTCGGATTTCGAGTGGCGCACGGGCTGGTTGCGTTGGGCTCACTCGCTGACGGTGCCGTCGCCAACGGGGTCGGCATCGATATCGGCGTCGACATCGATATCGACATCGACGAGGTGATCACGTACGCAGCCCTCCACGAGGACGCGCACCTCGTCAAGTACACCCTGGCCTGTCTGCATGCGGCCGAGCTCGATCCACCGTGGCAGACCAAGTACTTCGCCGCTGCGCAACATCTTGCGAACTGGTGGCGAAACCAGGACTCGTGAGGCGATTCACCTAGCGTGAATCGATGCAAGCGCTCACGCCAGCAAGGGGACGAAATGATTGAACTCGAACGTGATGGCGACGTGTTCGTCCTCACGATGAACGACGGAGAGAACCGCTGGAACACCACGTTCGTACGCGCGCTTGCGAAGGCGCTCGATGAGGTCGAGGCGTCCAGCGGCCCGGCGGCGATGGTCACGAGGTCACGCAGTGAGAAGTTCTTCTCCAACGGATTGGACCTGGAGTGGGTCTCTACTTCGGGGGAACACCGCGGCGGTGATCGGGCGGTCTTCGGAGCAGAGTTCATGGCGTTGATGGGCAGGATCATCACGCTGCCGATCCCGACCGTTGCCGCGATCGGCGGTCATGCATTCGGGGCCGGGTTCATGGCAGCGCTCTGTCACGACGTGCGCATCATGCGGATCGACCGAGGCTTTCTGTGCGCGAACGAGATGCAGCTCGGCATGGTCATACCGCGTCCTGAGCTCGCGCTCTTCCGCCACAAGCTTCCGGCGCACGTGTTCTTCGAAACGGTACAGCTGGCGCGGCGCTGGTCAGGCTCCGATGCCCTCGCGGCCAGCATCGTGAGCCAGACCACAACCGCCGACGAGCTCTTGCAGGCCGCTCTGAAGCGAGCATCGGAACTGGCGCCGCTCGGAGCCAACCGCCAGGCATACGCAGCGCAGAAGGAGAGCATCTTCGGTGAGCGCTCCGCCCTCAACGAACCACACGGAGCTGCGCACATGCTCAAGCACGGGGCACACTTCCACTGAACTGAGCGACCCTGCCGTATCTGAGACTGTCGGTCGACCGGACGACCCGAGGAGAACACCATGGCGTCGCGTATTCGCGAAATCTGCATCAACTGCACCAACCCAGACACGATGACCAAGTTCTGGTCGGCAGCAATCGGCTACACGGAGATCGAGCGTGACGACATGGGCGTGGCGATCATGGGCGCTCCGAACTTTCCGAGCATGTTGTTCGTGCGAACCGAGGAGGTTGGCGGGCCACCGAAGGCCGGTCGAAATCGGCTCCATATCGACCTCTCGCCGACTGACCGCGACCAGAGTGCAGAGGTCGGACGACTCGAATCGCTCGGCGCGAAACGGATCGACATCGGCCAAGGGACACCATCGTGGGTCGTGATGGCAGATCCCGAAGGCAACGAGTTCTGCGTGCTTCATCGAAGGGTTCCGCCCGAGCCCGAACCGTTCGGCGCCTACGGCCTCGAGTGATGCTGCTGCTCCCACGGCGACCAGATCGGACACGACGTACCGACGGAAGGCCGATCGACACCGCACGACTGTCCACGCATCTGACTTGACATCAGTAGCTCGCTTCAGCCGAGGCCTTTGCTCGATGCTGCTCCAGAACTTCGCAACCTGGGGACTGAATATTCGCAACGGACAATCCGAAATAGCGCAGCGAAGTAGCTACACCTGCCCGATCGACCAGCTCTGGCACGCCCACTCCAGCTGAAGGCGTGCGGAATCCGACGCGAATTCGGCGGTCGCGCCGTGCGCCTTTGAATCGCGACGCCGATCGACACCTGCGCAGACGGATCACCCGCGAGCGCGCCCCGCTTGGCCAAGCACTCCGTATTTAGTCAGCGCGCTTACTTTCCCGTCCACCGAGGTGGGCGCTTCTCGCGAAAGGCCAACGCCCCTTCACGCGCATCGTCGGTGGCGAGCACCTCATCGACGAATGCACGCTGCCGGTCCCACGACTCGGCCTCCCCCCACGATGCCGACTCGGCCATGATCCGCTTGGTCATCTGCACCGCCAACGGAGCATTGGCCAGGATCGTCGATGCCAACTCAAGCGACGCCGCCAACGCTTCGCCTTCTGCGCACACCCTGTTCACGAGTCCCCAGCGATGGGCGTCGGCGGCGGTGAAGTGCGATCCGGTAAGTGCGTATTCCAGTGCTATCTGGCGAGGGATCTTGCGGGGCAGGCGAACGAGTCCGCCCGCTCCGGCAACCAGACCGCGGGTCACCTCGGGGATACCAAAGCGCGCCGTGGACGAGGCAACGACGAGGTCGCAGGCGAGCACGATCTCGCAACCACCGGCAAGGGCATAGCCCTCTACTGCGGCGATGAGCGGCTTGCGAGGAGCGTGTTCGGTGAGCCCGGCCAGTCCTCGGCCGGGGATCTCGGGGCGCTCCCCGTTGACGAAGGCCTTCAGGTCCATGCCCGAGCAAAACGTCCCTCCGGCGCCGGTGAGGATGCCGACGCCGAGCGTGTCGTCATCGTCGAGCGCGTCGAGCGCGTCGGCAATCCCCTGCGACACCGCCTGGTTCACGGCATTGCGAACGGCCGGCCGGTTGATCGTGATGACCGACACAGCGCCACGTCGTTCGACGAGAACAGGAGACAGGTCGCCTTCCATCACACCACTCCGGGCGACACGTCAGTCGACGCAGTCGAGCGACGCGTGAAGACGAAATCATCGGCCTTCGCCGCTTCGGTGTCACGCCACACATCGACGATGCGGAAAGGGTTGTTCACGACGACTCTGCCCTTCGAGTTCCGGTAGTATGTGTCCATACCTTGATGGGTCCAGACCATTGCCTCGTGGGCTCGGTCGATTCGTTCGTTGTAGGCGTCGTGGACGTCGGCGCGCACCTCTGCTGATGCGGCTCCTGCCCCCACCATGGCCTCGAGGATCGACCGCACGTAGTGCATCTGACGCTCGACCACGAAGACCAACGAACCGCCATGACCGAACTGGGTGTTCGGGCCGTAGAGGCAGAAGAAGTTGGGGAACCCCGGAACGGCGGTTCCGAGATAGGCCCGCGCGTCGTCGCCCTCCCAGACGTCGTGGAGCGAACGTCCACCGACGCCACGGATCTCCATCGGGGCAAGGAAGTGAACGACGTCGAACCCGGTCGCCCAGATGAGGACATCGGCCGGCACCTTCTCGCCGTCCGTCGTCACCACGAAGTCAGCACCCACCGAGGCGACCGGGTCGTGCACCAGATGAACGTTGGACCGTCGGAGCGTTCGATACCAACCGTTGTCGAGGAGCATGCGCTTGCCGAACGGCGGATAGTCCGGTACAACGTGCGGAAGCAGATCGATGCGGTCACCGATCTCGTCTTCGATGTAGCGCGTCAATGCCCGTCGATGACCCTCGTTAATCGGGTTCAACGATCGTTCAGGGTGCGGCCAATTTGGATCCTTCTGCAGTGCGTCGTAGGAACGGTCGTTGAACGCCCAGCTCAACCGGATCCGATACCAGAGCCGATACAGCGGCACTTCGCGAAGGAGGAACTGCACGTCGTCGGGAACGGCCACACGGAACTTTTCGAACGGTGCGGTCCAGTGCGCGGACCGTTGGAAGACGTTGAGTTCGGCCACCCGTTCAGCGATGGCCGGGACGATCTGCATGGCGCTGGCGCCATTGCCGATCACCGCGACCCGACGGCCGTCGAGATCGACACCGTCGATCGGCCACTGTGCGGTGTGGACCGATGGGCCAGCAAAGTCGGCGAGGCCCGGCACGGCAGGAATCCTCGGCTTGTTGAACGCGCCTACGGCACTGATCACGACGTTGGCGCGAAGCGTTGCGCGCGTACCATCGTGGCGCAGGGTCTCGACGACCCACTCGCTGGTGGACTCGTCCCACACCGCCTTCTCGACCGAGGTTCCGAAGCGGATGCGGGGGCGCACACCGAAGTCGTCGGCGATGCGTTCGAAGTAGGCGTGGATCTCATCGCGAAGGGCGAAGAACATGGACCAGTCGTTCGGCGCGAACGAGTACGAATACAGATGGCTCGGCACGTCGACACCGCACCCCGGATAGCGGTTCTCCAGCCAGGTGCCGCCGACGTTCTCGTGGCGTTCGAGCACCACGTGATCGATGCCCGCCTTCGCCAGTTCGATCGACGCGCACAGGCCCGACATTCCCGCGCCGATGACGATCGCCCGCAGCGGAAGCTTCGGTACCTCCGCAGGTGCGGACGCCTCGTGTGGCGCGCCGCTGCGAAGTTCGAAGGCGATCATCGCGCCGTACCCATCAGGAATCGGTTCGCCAAGCACGAAGCTCAGAATCCGCACGAGCAGAGCCGGATCGCCGTCGTCCAGTTGCGGCGCCCGCCCCTGCGACCAGGCCGCAATTGCTGCTGCCACCGCCTTGCGGATCTCGGCCTGGACACTCTTGGGCAGATCGCCGGTGTCGTTGTCGCTCAGCCCCTTGGCCCGACTCGGTGCGTACTGAGGTTCCAACCATCGCAGGTCACCGGTGAGGTGGACGAGGACGGCAAGCAGCGTCGGCACGTTGGCGGCCTCGACCGCGGCGAGCCATCGGTGTTCGTCGAACTCAGTGGATCCAACGTCTGCTGACACGGGTGCTCCTCAATGGTCGTCAGTTTCATCAACACTACTGTTGATGGAATGGCCGAGACCAACGAGGTATTGGCCGACCTCGCGCCAGGTCGCACATCGATCGCCAGGCAGAGCAGTAGGTCAGGCGCAGCAGCGCAGGAGCGCTCCGCCGTTGAGCCTCACCATGTCGGCGATGGCGGCACGGATGTCGAGACGTCCGCCCTCTTCGAGACCGTCGAGTTCGGCCATCGCCCGGTGTAGGTTGCCGACGAGACGCTCGGGGTCGGTGAGTGCGGCGAACGGGCCGAGATCGGACCACACCGACGCGGCCATGTCGAATGCCGAAGTGCCGCCCCGGCGCGCCTTCGACGCCAGATCGAGCACGAAGCGAAGATAGGCCTCGATGTCATCGAACACCTCGGGGCCGCAGACCGGGCCGTGGCCGGGGATGACGGTGGTCGCGCCATAGGACCGGAGCCGGTCGAGCGAACGCAAGCTTCCGGTCACCGATCCCATGAGCACGAACGGCGTGCCCTGATGGAACACGAGATCGCCTGTGTAGAGCACGCCACGATCGGGAACCCACGCAACGACGTCGTTGGTCGTGTGCGCGGCGCCGCCCATGTCATGGAGCTCGATGCGGAGATCGTCGGCCCACACATCGAGCCGTCCGCTGAACGTGATCGACGGTGTGACGAACTGCAGCGGGCCCCACTCCGGCTGCTCGAACGCCGTCGTGTAATGCTCGATCCCGGTGGCGACCATCATGGTTCGACAGATCGAGTGGCCGATGATCGCAGCCGGGGCGGTGAGATAGTTGCCGTGCGTGTGATCGCCGTGGTGGTGGGTGTTCACGACGTGACGCAGTGGTCCGTCACTGAGGCTGCGAACGGACCGCAGCATGTCGATGGTCCGCTGCTCGGTCGAGCACGTGTCGATCAGCGTGATGCCGTCGTCGCCGACGATGCAGCCGGTGTTGTTGATCCACCATGTACCGTCAGGCTGTATGTACGCGTAACACTGGGGTGCGACCTCGGCGAGGTACGGCGTTGCTGTCGACATGGTCGGACTTCCCTCTGGTTGTGTTGTTCGGGCGACGGGGTTGCAGGTTGTCAACGGACGTGTTGAACTAATGAGCAGTCTGTCATTTCACCGCGTCTGTCGGAGGAGCATTCCCATGAGCAAGTCCGTGTTGATCACCGGTGCCGGATCAGGCTTCGGGAAAGGGGCCGCGCTGGCGCTGGCGGCGCGCGGCCATCACGTCATTGCGACCACCGAGACCGCCGAACAGGCCACAGCGCTCGCCGCCGAGGCCCCACAGCTTCAGGTCGAGAAGCTCGACATCACCACCAACGATGTCGACCACGCCAGCGGGTGGACGATCGACGTCCTCGTGAACAACGCCGGCTTCGGACAGACAGGGCCGATGGCCGATGTACCGATGGATCGGTTGCGTCGCATTTTCGAGGTGAACGTGTTCGGCACCGTCGCCATCACCCAGAAAGTCGTGCCGCAGATGGTGGCCCGCAAAAGTGGACGCGTGATCATCATGTCGTCGATCGGCGGCGTCGTCTCTGCCCCGGCATTCGGCCCGTACTCGATGACGAAGTTCGCCCTCGAGGCCATGGGCAAGGCCATGCGCGCCGAGCTGGCCGGTGTAGGCGTTGATGTCACGCTGCTGAATCCGGGCCCATACAACACCGGTTTCAACGACCGGATGGCCGACTCGATGTGGGAGTGGTTCGACGCCAACTCGGTGAGCGCAGGCGCCACCGAACTCTTCGAGATGATGCGCGGCGTCGCCACGACCGATCAGCTCGACCCCGCCGAAGTCGTTACCCGCATTGTCGAGCTCGTCGAAGCCGAGAGCACCACCGAGAACAATTTCGTCCCCGCCGACATTCTGGAGACGCTGACCGGGCGCATCGAAGGCTGAGCTCAGCTCAGCCGGCTTGGCTCGTCGCCTCGACTCGGTCCGCACTGCGGCGGCGGCGACGGTGTTCTTCGCCCGAGCGCTGACGGCCGTTGGCGATGGCCACGGCCGCAACGAGAGCGACGCCGCTGAACATCGGATCAAGCCATTGCACATCGGTGAGGAGCTGCAGTCCTTTCACGCCAGTGGCAAGCACATAGATGGCGAGCACCGACCCCCACACGTTGAAACGCCCCGGCGTGATCTGCGTCGAGCCGAGAAACACTGCGGCGAAGGCTGGAAGAAGCAGCGAAGCACCGAAGCTCAGCGACGGCCCGGCGATGGAGCCGTAGAACACTCCGGCGAGACCGCACAGCGCTCCTGAGACAATGAGCGAAAGCCACGTATACAAATCAACATTGACGCCTGAGAGCCGGGCCGCCTCGGGACTTCCGCCGATAGCGTAGAGGTAACGGCCAAACGGAGTGTGCGTGAGCGCCCACCACAAGACAACGGCAATCAGCAGCAGATAGACAACAATGATCTGGAACCCGAAGACCTTGGTCTGCGTGAGCGAACGCCAAGCCGGCAGACTCGGGGGCAGTGGCTGACGGTTGTCCGTCACGATCACCTGGAGCGCGGAGATGATCGACGCGGTGCCGAGGGTGGTGATGAACGAGTTCACTTTGAGCTTCACCACGATGAAGCCGTTGACGACCCCGATGCCCGCCCCCACCGTCAGTCCAAGGACGATGGCGAGGGGCACGGACAGTCCACCGGCGACGGCTTTGACCACCACGATGGTGGTGAAGTTTATGTTCGCCCCGACCGACAGGTCATAGATTCCACACACCAGGGGAACCACGATCGCGAGGGCGAGGATCGCCGACACGGCCTTGCCGGCGGCGACGGAATGCACCGTGACCAAGCTGGCGAACAGGTGGGGCGAGAGCACCGAGAACACCGCGATGAACGCGGCCCAGAGGTACACGCCGCTGTACTTTTCGAAGCCGAGGCTGCGGGGGAATCGCTTCATGAGGCGAACATTCTCGATTCGTTTGCGGATGGCTGCCCGGCCGGATCCCCGACTCCGATATCCAGTCCGATACCGAGCGCGGCCCGGGCGATTTCGTGTGGCGTGATCGCGTCGCCGGTCAGATCGGCAACCACCGCACCGCCACGAAGGACGATCACCCGCGAACAGGCAGTGGTGAGTTCGTCGGTGTCCGAGGAACTCATGAGCACCGCCGCGCCGTTCGCGGCGGCGTCGGCCAGGCACCGATGGAGCTCGCCCTTCGCCCCGACGTCGACTCCCTGCGTGGGTTCGTCGAGGAGGAACACCACGGGGCCACGCTGGAACCACTTGCCGAACACGATCTTCTGCTGGTTCCCACCGCTGAAGGTGGAGACGAGGCGGTCTGTGCCAGAACCCGGCCGGATGTCGAAGCGCTCGAACCATCCAGCCACGGCTGCGGCCTCGACCTTTCGTCGAAGCAGCGGGAGTCGCCAGAACCGGGGAAGGTCACCGATCGCAATGTTCTCGCGTGCAGTGAGGCTCAGGAAGGCGCCTTGTATTTTGCGCTCAGCGGGCACAAAGGCCACCCCTCGCTCCATCGCCGCCGACGGGTGCCCGGCTCGCACGACGTGACCGGCGACGCGAACCTCGCCGGTGTCTCGCGGACGGGCACCGAAGAGCGTGGCGCACAGGGCATCACGGCCCGAACCGGTGATCCCGGCAACACCCACGACCTCACCTCGTCGTACTGCGAACGAAACATCGGCGAGGGCCTCCGACCCGACATTTCGCACGTCGAGAACCACTTCCCCATTGGCAGAAGCGTTGTCGGCACGGGCCGTCTCAATCGCCGACCCGAAGAGATGCCCAAGCAGGCTCTCGCGGGTGAGCGACCCAACCGGACCCTCGAATACCTTCCGGCCGTCGCGCAGCACGCTCGCCCTTTCTGCCACGTCGAAGACCTCGTCGAGCCGATGGGTCACGTAAAGCACGCCGACACCGTTCGCAGCCACCGTGCGTACGAGGCTCAAGAGACGGGCAACCTCCTGTTCTGGTAGTCGCGCCGTGGGCTCGTCGAGCACGAGCAGACGGGCTTCGCGGCCATCCACCGGGAGCAACGCCCGGGCCACTGCCACGCCGGTCTTCTGTGCGGGGCTCAGCGAACCGATCATTGCGTCCGGGTCGAGTTCGAGTTCGACGCGGTCGAGGGCGGACCGCGTCAGTTCACGCGCCGCGCCACCACGGATCGTGCCGAGACGAGTCGGGAACCCGACGACCACGGCGAGGTTGTCGAGGATCGACGACGTCTCGACGAGACCGAGATCCTGGTGCACGAACCGGGCGCCGAGCCGAGCCGACGACGCTGGATCGCCGAAGTGCAGTGTCTCGCCACCTAGCTCGACGACGCTACCGGGGTCGGGCCGGTGATACCCCGACACGATCTTGATGAGGGTCGACTTGCCCGAACCATTCTCGCCAAGCAGCGCGTGGATCTCTCCGGCGCAGATGCGGAGGTCCACGCCATCCAAGGCGAGTCCTCCGGCGAAGGTCTTGCGGAGCGCCCTCACATCGAGGACGCTCCGCTCACCCGTTGTCAGGCCACGCCCCAAAGCTTCCGGAATTCATCTCGGAAGTTGTCCGGCTTGTCGAGCGAAAGCGTCGGTGTGCCGACGTTGCCCTTTGTGAACAATTGCTGCGTGCGGCGTCCACCGGAGTCGGGGATCTCCATGCCGAGCATGGCGCGAGCGGCGATGTCGATGGCGATCCATCCATCCATGTGGATCGCTTCGCCCGCCCAGGCATGTTCGGTGCCGGCGTCGAGTGCGGCGAGGTTGTTGATGCTCGCTGACCCTCCGCCGATCTTGATGTCCTTCATACCCGCGGCGTCGAGCGCGGCGGAGAGGCCGTCGATGAACGCGCCATCGGTGGTGATCAAGTACTTGATCGACGGGTCCTTCTGGAGAGCCGAGACCACGGACGATACGTACTCGCCTTTGGCGAGCTGCGGGACCGTCACGTCGAGCGAGGTGACGGTGCACTTCTTACAACCGGCGGCGACAGCTTCTTTGAAGCCGGTGCCGTGGGCGGTGAGCACGGGGTAGGCGGGCACATCGGCGACGAGCGCCTTGCCTTCGGCGTTGGAGTCGGCGATGAACCAGTTGCCGACAAGCTTGCCGTCAGCGACGTAGTCGGCCTTCATGGCGGCGCCCATCGGGACGGTCTTGCTCAGCTTCAGATCAGCGACGGCGATCGGGATGATCATCGCACCAGCGGCGGCAAACGCTGCCTCTCGATCGGCCCACAGCTCCTGCGGGATGCCCGTCAGGGTGACGGCGGCCGGCTTCAGGGTCAGGGCCTCATCCATGGCCGACAACACCGTCTGCAGGTCCGCGGTGTTCCACTTGATCACCTTGGTCTTCCAGCCAATGGCCTTCGCTGCCTCGATGGCTCCGATGCCGATCTCGACGCACTGGGGAAGCTCACACTCCAAGAACACGTAGAGCTTGTCCTTGGGGACCGGGCCGGACAGCGGTATCGTCTGATTGATCCTCGTCGGCGGCTGGAGGAACGGCTCGATAGCCGCCTTCGCCGCAGCAACCTCGTCGGTGCCGGCGGCAGCAGTCGGCTCCGTGACTGGGGCCTCAGTCGCAGCGGCGGCTTGGGTGGCCGTTGTGTCGGTGGCGCCGGCCGCGGGTGCGGCGGTGGTCTCGCCGGCCGCGGGTGCGGCGGTGGTCGAGTCGGCGGCTTTCTTGTCCGAGCTGCAACCGGCGGCTATGAGACCGATTGCGAGTACGGCGGCGACGGCGCGCGTTCTGCTGTGCATGTTGCTCCCCTTACGTCGGTGATCGTGTGACCACGGCCACAGAAGAGTACGGACCGGAACCGCGTTCTGTCAACGCCAACGTTTACGTTGACAAAATGAGCTATCGAACTGATCCGCAAGGTGACTAGCCGACAGCCATCCCACCGTCGATCACGAGGTTTGTGCCGGTAACCCATCCGGCGGCGTCGCTGCAGAGGTACACGTATGCGGCGGCGATCTCGTCGGCCGATCCGAACCGGCCGAGGGGGTGGCGACCGCGGATTGCGTCGAGCGCGCTGGTCGGCAGGTCGTCGTGGAACCGGGTCACGAACGTTCCAGGGCTCACGCAGTTCACCCGAATTCCATCGGCTGCATACTCCGCAGCCGCGAGCTTGGTCAGCTGAATCACCGCCGCCTTCGAGGCCCCGTAGGGGCTCGAGTGCGTCCACGTCGTGAATCCGGCCACGCTCGCGGTGTTGACGATCGCCCCGCCTCTTCCATCCGCGCGCATCTGCACGATGGCCGCTTTCGTGCAGTTGAAGATGCCCACGAGGTTGACCTCGATGACTCGGCGAAAGTCTTCGACCGTCACGTGATGGAGACGTGCACTCGGTGCGACGATGCCTGCGTTGTTGATGGCGATGTCGACGCGGCCGAACTGCGAAGCGAGGCCGGCATAGGCCGCTTGCACAGCGTCGTGGTCGGTCACGTCGACAACAACGGGAACGACATCGACGGCCGATGCACTGCTGGTGCCTGAGCTCGCCACCTCGCGTAGCGCCGCGACCGCCTTGTGAGTGGCGTCGTGGTCGCAGTCGACGATGGCGATCGCCGCCACACCTTCAGCGGCGAATCGCCGAGCGATCGCCGAACCGAGCGCACCCGACCCTCCGGTCACGACGACGGTGCGACCAGTCATTGTGCAGTCCACCTCAAACCCTCCCCTTTCAACATGTGCGTTGACGATATCGGGCAAACCGGCGTACAGTCGAGCGCATCCCGCAGGCGACGTTCCGCAGGCGACGTCCCCGGAGGCCCCGACCATGCCCTACCAACCGATTTCCTTCTCCGGTGTCATCCCCGTCGCCGAGCATCACGTCGACCTCCGTCGCAGCGTGGCCAAGTTGGTCGGAGGGTTCGGGCGGAAGTACTACCAGGACATCGTGAAGCGTGGCGAGAAGGCCACCGAATTGTGGCGTGCCCTTGGCGACGCGGGATTCCTCGGTGCCCATATCGCCGAGAAATGGGGAGGCGGCGGTGGCGGAATGACCGACTACTACATCGTCGTCGAAGAGACGTCGGCGCAGGGCTGCCCACTGTTCACCATGGTCCTGCAGTCGATCTGCTCGCCGATCATCGAGGCATATGGCACGACCGAGCTGCAGCAGCGCTGGCTGCCCGGTCTCGCCGACGGGACCGTCAGGATGTCGTTCGCCATCACCGAGCCCGATGCCGGTACCAACACCCACCGCATCACCACCACGGCGACCCCTACCGGTGACGGATGGGAGCTGAACGGGGCAAAGTACTGGACCTCAGCGGTGGACGAGGCGCACGCCATCCTCGTGGTGGCGCGCGGACCTATCGCCGGATCCGACGGTCGCCATCCGCTGTCGCTGTTCATCGTCGCTCCGGATGCTCCCGGCATCTCGATGCAGCCGATCGAGAACGTCGTTCAGTCGCCCGACAAGCAGTTCATGCTCTTCTTCGACAAGGTGAAACTCGGCCCAGACGCACTCGTCGGCACGGAAGGCAACGGTTTGCGGCAGGTATTTGTCGGACTCAACACCGAGCGCATCGCGGTTGCCGCACTGAACAACGGAGTGTCGTGTTACGCCATCGATCGCGCTGTTGAGTATGCGACCACGCGCACAGTTTGGAAGGAGCCGATCGGCGCACATCAGGGCGTTGCCCACCCGCTCGCCGAGGCGACGATCAACGTGCAGATGGCGCGCCTTATGGCGATGCGCGCCGCCGAGATGTCTGACCGCGGCGAGGACGCCGCCGAGGCGGCCAACATGGCCAAGTTCGCCGCCGCCGACACCTCGCTGCGCGCACTCGACCAGGCCATCCAGATCCACGGAGGCAACGGCTTTGCCCTCGAATACGGTCTCGCCGATCTCTGGTTCATCGCCCGCGTCCACAAGACCGCACCGCTCAGCCGCGAGATGGTGCTGAACCACGTCGCCCAGCACACCCTCGGCCTGCCGAAGAGCTACTGAGTCCGATACCGGTTCAACCCTCCTCTCAACATGCCCGTTCGCCGCTAGCCTCAGTTGCCTTGGCCACGAAGATCACGCCGCCGAACGCATCGGCGTCAACCGAGCCTTCGGCGAAAACCGAGCCTTCGGCGAGGAAGTCAGGGCCCAAGAAGGCCGTGGCTACGAGCGAAATTGGTCGTCGGCGCAGCAAGGCACTCACGAAGGGCTCGGAGAACTACCAGGAGAAGCGCCGTGAGATCGCCCGAGCGGCGGCCCACGTCTTCAACAAACGTGGTTTCAGTGCTACGAGCCTAAGCGCAGTGGCCGACGCGCTGGGCATGGACCGAGCGACGCTCTACTACTACATCTCCAACAAACAGGACCTGTTCGACGAGGTCGTGCGCGAGGCGTCGGAGCAAAACATCGCCGCTGCCGAGGCTGCCCGAGTTGCCGATGGTGAACCGCTCGATCGGCTCCGCGTGGTGATCATGGAGTTGATGCACTCCTATGCGTCGAACTACCCGCTGCTCTATGTGTACTTACGAGAGAACCTCTCGTCGGTCGATCCCGACCGGACCGAGTGGTCGCGCTACATGCGTGGCCTCAGCCATCGTTTCGAAGACGCCGTGATCGCCATCGTGCAGGAGGGCATCGACAACGGGTCGATCCGTCCGCTCGCGTCGGCCCGGGTACTCGCCTTCGGAGTCCTCGGAATGCTCGGATGGACCAACCGGTGGTTCGTGCCCGACCGTTCCCCCGAGAGCGCGGAGACGATCGGCACTGCGTTCGCCGAAATGGTCGTCCGGGGCCTGGCGAACTGAGCCAACCTCCACCGCTCACCCGTTGAGGCGCGTCAACGCGAGAGTTGAAACTCAGCAGCGATCCCATATCATCAATCGGATGACAAACGTGTTCGAGACCCTCTGGACCGACACCGGCGACGAGAGCGAATCACTGATCGAAGTGCTCGACCAGCTCGACCCACAGGAATGGGACACACTGACCGGTTGCGTCCCGTGGACCATCCGCGACCAGATCAGTCACCTCGCCTGGAACGACGCCGCTGCCGTTCGGGCCCTGACCAACCCCCGGGCATTCGTAGCGTCGCGTCCGACCGGACCCGAGGGGATCCAGGCCATGGTCGACGCAGTCATCGCCGACCATCACACCATGGAGGGCACCGCGCTGCTGACGTGGTTCCGGTCCGCTCGCGCCTCGATGCTGGAGGCATTCCGCAGTGCCGACCCGAAGGCACGGATGCCCTGGTACGGACCGGATATGAGCGTCACGTCGAAACTGACGGCGCGATTCATGGAGACCTGGGCACACGGTTGGGATGTGGTCGACGCGCTCGGCCTCACCCACGAGCCGACCGACCGGCTGCGCCACGTTGTGTTCCTCGGTCTTCAGGCCCTGCCGAACGCCTTCGTCACACACGGTCGCCCCCGGCCGGTGGACGCAATTCGCGTCGACGTCGTACTGCCCGGCGGCGCACGCCTCGTGCTCGGCTCAGCAGATGCGGGACAAACAGTGGAGGGAGACGGCTACGAGCTTGCGTTGGTCGTCACCCAGCGGCGTCACGCAGGGGATACGTCACTGCGAGCTACGGGCGACATCGCCACCGAATGGCTGGAGATTGCCCAGGCATTCGCCGGTCCCCCCGGGGCAAATCGACTTCCGATCGGCGACCTGTAGACAACGCGCCCGGTGCTGCGACGGTTGATCTGGCCAGTGACGTACCTGCTCGCACGAGACGCGAGCGACGGGGATGCAGAGGTCTCGCCGGGAATATGAACGATCGGGCTGGGCACCGATCCGCCACGTAGGCCCGCAAGTTAGGGGTATGCACCGCTGAGGATCCGAGCAGGGCTTGTCTCGAAGAGCGCAAGCCGGGGTGCTGGCCGCTGCCGGTTGGAGGAGTTCGTTGAGCCCACGTCCCGAGGGAAGGCATCCGCCGGCGGCGTCATTCGCGCGCGAGCTTGACGGCCATGGTCGGGTCGATCAGGGTGACCGGATGATCGGTCGATGGACGATCCCCGTGGTGCTGCTGATGGTCGTGGTCACGTCCGGATGTAGCGATTCGCCTGTTGAACAGCCGTTCGACACCGCTGCGCCTGTCGAGATCACGTCGCGCGAACGCGAGGCGAGACATTTCGAGGATCGAACGGTGTGCGAGTCGGGATTCACCACCGGTTCCGACGGCTTCGATCACTTCAGCAACTGCGCAACTCGGCACCCAAAGGCGTACCTGGTCGACGACAAATGGTTCGTCAACTTCATGCAGTGCCGCAACTGGGCGGCGCACCCTAGGGCGCACGAATGCGTTGGCCGTGCCACCCAGAGAGTCCTTGTGCTGCAGTACTTCTACGACCGAGCACAGTCACTTCTCGGCAAGCGGGTGCGATCGGTCGATGACTGGACGCTCGTGCCGCCCGAGGCCCAACGGGCAAACAATCGGTGAAAAGGCGGTTCTTCGTGTGCAGCGGAGAGGGTGTGCGTCCTGATTCACCCACCCGGGAAACGGCAGAAGCCCCCCCGCTGTGCAAGGGCTCCCGAATCGCGTCACCGCAGGTCAGTGGCAGTACTTTCCTAGCGCGTTCGGAGGGATTCGAACCCCAACCTTTCTGATCCGTAGCTATCTCAGAAGCGGCATCCGGTGGTGTCCGGGAGGGTCACCGAGCGACCAATGGTGACCACGACCGGCGTGGTTACTGCGATCGTGGTGTGACCGGAGTGACCGGTCGTGACCGGTAGAATCCCTTGATACCAGAGCGAATGTTCTCACTCGTTTTCTCATACGTGCACATACGATCAAGGACATCGCAGTGCTCGTCGTAACGACGCGTCCGGGGTCCTACACCTGATCGTCGACGACGATCACGAAAGAAGATCAGGCTCTGACGCAGCGACCTCAGCAATGGCGGCGCCCAACTCGCCTGACGCGACGATCGACTTCGCCCACTCACCGATGACCGGGTCGAGACGCTTCGAGACGAACGGCTTCGAGACGAACGGCTTCGAGACGACTGCACCGCGTCGGCGGCGCGCTGCCCGGACGGAGCGAGCGAGCTCCGGCGGTAGCAGGTCCAGGTCGACAGTCACGGGCGCCAACGTACTGCGGATCAGTCAGGTCACTGGGTGTGCCAGAAGAGGAAAGGGATCCCGTTGACGACGTTCGAGTCCGTGTCAGGATCGATACTTTGAGTGGCGCGACCCCCGCGCGATTCTCGTTGCCGATCTCTCCCGGAACAGAGCGCTTTGCTCGACGCCGCGTGCCGTGTCGGACAACATGATGGAGTGATTCGCAACCGAGATCCTGATGCCCGTCTCGACGACCTGACGGCGTTGATGGACGCAAGAACGTCAGCCGACCTTCACCGGGTCCTTGTACTCGGACCTCCCGCTGCCTATGAGCGCGAGGTCAGCATGCCGCTCACGTACTTCCGCAACGCACACGACCACGACCCGGCCCGGGCCGCGGAGACGGCCATGCTCCTCGCAACGGATCCTCGATGGCGCGTCGCTGCCGGGCCGCTCATCGAGGCGATCGACGCGACCGGAATCGTCCCGCCGGACGAACTCGACCTCCTGGCCCGAGCCTTCATCAGCGCCGACGCCAACGTGTACTGGAAGTGCCCCGACGGATGGTTCTCGAGCATTGCGATCATCATCTCCGAACGTGACGATCCACCACGCTCGCTCGATCGTGATGCCGAAGACACGGACGAGCCCGGACCGACGGTTGCCGCTCGCTTAATCAGTCCGGGTCTTCGCCGTTGGGCATCGGCGCGGGTCGTTCGACTCGATCCGTCGGTATGGGCCGATGTCATTGCCCGGTCCGAGGAGATCGGAGGAGAAGGCGGTGGCGGACTGATGCGCGGGATCCTCGACACGATTGAAATCCTCCCTTCAAAAGCGAAAACACTGGTTCGTCAGGAGGCATTGAAGTCGGGACGGTCCGACGTCCGTCAGGCGGCGCTGCAGCAAATCGCAGTACTGGACTGGTCGCTGGCCCGAACGCTCGGAATGCGCGATGCCAATGGACAGGTACGACGTTGGGCGTCCGGTCTCACCGATCCAGCCACGGCACCCACCCCAACGATCGGTGTCACAAGCGCTCCGCCCCCTGCCACGTCGAAGACACCGCCGGCGAACCAGGTTTCACTTTTCGATTGACGGACGATCCTGCTCTTGACGGCGGCGTTGTCTGCCGATGTCGAACTCGCGGCAGCGTAGGAGGGAGTCGTTTTGGTGTGCATGGCTTTGAGGACGGGCGATAGCGCGTCGACGTAGTCGTGGACTTCGAGATCGTGCTTGTCGTCGTGTGCTCGCCGGACACGCGTCATCGACAATGTCGAGGACGATCATGCCCGACCCGAAGTCGTAGACAAGGTTCCGACTGTCCGGCCCAGGCGCCCTGCGGGACGCAGACCCGGCGCGAAGGACATCGACGAGGAAGGACGCGAGGTCCGGGTGAACTCGGTGATGCGTTGTCGCTCTGAAGTCATGCAACCTGTACGGCGTCTTTGAGGCGTGCGGGGACTTTCTCGGGGAAGGAGACGATGAGGTGTCGGTCGATTGCTTCGGCGAAACGGGCGAGAGTGTCGAGCCGGTTCTTGGCGCCACCGCCCTCTTCGAGGCGGGAAATCACGGACTGGGTGGTGCGCATTCGTTCCGCGAGGGCACGCTGGCTGAGCCCGGCTGCGGTACGGAGGTCGTAGATGAGTTGGCCGAGCGCGAGGTCGTGCTCGATCCCGGCCCGGACCCCGCGAGCGGTTTCGGGGCGGCGCTTCTTGATGTCATTCCAGCGGGAGTAGTTGGCCATGTCGTGTCCTCTACGGGTTACGGCGGGCGCAGTCGGCGGCGACCGCGCGGGCTCGGTTGATCTCGTTGCGTTCGTTGTTGCGTTGCTTGCGGAACGTGGTGAGCAGGATGATCCGCTGGTCGGTCGTGAACCTGTAGTGATGCGACGGGCGGTCGAGCCGAGTGTGAAGCGCAGTTCGAAGAGCCCGTCGCCGAGCGCCCGTGAATACGGCATGCGAGCCGTGAAGCCATCGGCGGCAAGTCGTTCGACCACGAGAATCGTCCGGTCACAGTCGTCCTTGCTGAGGTTGTCCATCCATTCGGCGATCTCGTCGTGGAGTTCGATCTCGACCACAGAGCCATCATCGCAGTTATGCGATCATCTCACAAGAGCGATACGCCGTGCCGTCGTCGCTACTGCCAGCCTCGCCATATCCACCGCTCAAAGTCGGGCACCATGCTCCGGAAGCGCTCGACGTGGGGCCAGGGTGAAAATGCGGTGGTTCCTTCGTGCGACGTGTAGAGGGCGAAGCTGCCCACGAGCGGCATCGCAAGGATCTCGCCATCGTCCGCGTAGCCCGGATCAAAGACTTCGGTGGCCATCTCAACACTCGGTCGAAGCTCATTCAGGCAGACCAAGACCGTCACTCCATCGTCAAGTGGCGCCGCTCGGAGGCATTGTCCGCCGACTCGACGAGCCACGGGCTGCTGTCGACGATCAGGACGTCGTCAGGGACAGGCCCCGAGATCATCGGGTACCAACGGTTTGCCACCGACAAGTCAGCGACCGTAAGGCCGAGTTCCTCGAGTGCACGGTCGGCAAGCCGATTGTGCATCATACGGAGCGTCTCGTTTCGGTAAGCCGGCGAGTCGCGGAGCGAAGGTGAGCGCGGTCCCTCCACCAACGTCGTCGTCGATGCGTCGATCAACACGTCCGACGGGCACGTCTCGTCGAGCACAACCGCACCGCAAGACCGAGATCACCGCCGACGTCCACCGGAACACCGTAGGGCACCTCGCTGGTCATCGATCGGCCGATTGATCAGGCACGCCGCCGTTGAGTAGGACGTCGAGCTCGTCAGCGATGTCGTTGTCTTCGAGCGCAACCGCGTGCGTGTAATGGCGCAGCGTCGTACCTGTATGCCCGTGACCGAGGCGGTACTGGGCAGCGACGAGTCGACCCCGACCGACAAGGTAGGTGGCCACGGAGTGTCGGAAGCGATGAAGGCTCGCGGGATCAATTCCGGCTTCAGTCTTCACCCTGTCGAAGCGACGACTCAACCGCTCCGCCTGGCAAACCTCGAGCGTGTGGCATCGGGTGAGAACAACCAGTCGTGGCCACACTCAGCATCACCAGGGAACTCGGCCGTATGTGCACAGATCATCTCAACGGTCGTCGTCCCAAGGGTGATGCGCCTCGTGCGCTTGGTCTTCGTTGAGCCCACGACACCACCAGACACACCACGTTCGATCCGCAGCACTCGACCATCAAGATCACCGATACGAAGCGCTGCGAGCTCTCCTCGCCGGGCGCCGGTATCGGCAGCAACCCGCACCAGCAGCAAGGTCTGCTCCGCGACGAACAGATCACGGCGCAGGTTCACGTTCCCGGGTTCCGCGTGGCACCGTTGTCGGGCCGACACAGCGAGCCGTCCGGCGGCGAGAAGCCGGTGAATCTCGTCGATGCTGAGATGCAGTCGCGGTTCGGGACGCGGTGGTCCACGCATCTCCAGCAGCGGGTTGCGCCGCATCAGCCCTCGGCCGTCGCCCACGACAACGAACCACGCAACACCAGCCATCTCGCCGAGATCGTCGGATCCGACGCACCGTCATGCTTCCAACGCCGAATCGCCGCGACTGCGACCGATGGAGTCAGCGCCGTCAACGCCACGTCAGCGAGCACCTTGTCGGACACGAGGAACCGCGTCACCGACCGATGCGAGTTCACTGTCGCGAGCTTCCACAGATGCGGACCATCGACGAACCGCTTCACGAGGTCACCGACGCTCAGTATCGCCCCGGATGCGAAGCCCCCGTCGACTCCGAACTCGGCGACCAGTTCGTCTCGGCGCGTTTCAGCCGTCGATCGTGTCCCACGCACCGTAAATGACCGCTGAACGGTCGGCCGAGTCGCCACAACGACCCGGACTTCCCAGTACCCAGGCCGTTTCTCGCTGATCGAGCCCGTCCCCAGCGATGCCCGAACCGGCATTGAGGTGTCCCTATATGTCCCTTCCATCCCTAGCTATAGGGACACTCGTAGGGACAAACGCGGATCCTCACATCGCCTGCAGACCAGCTTACTCGGCGTCACCGCAGGTCAGCGGGTGTATTTGCCTGGCGCGTTCGGAGGGATTCGAACCCCCAACCTTCTGATCCGTAGAGTGTGTATCCGGTGCTATCCGGGAGTGTCACCGAGTGACCATTAGAGACTGTCACCGGCGTCAATACTGGGAGGGCGACCGACCGGGACTGTCCGCTGACGACCGGTGGTGTCCCTTGAGAACCAGGCCAATGTTCTCAACTTTGTTCTCATAGGCACACTTATCTTCTTGAGCTAGCGCCCTTGGACTTGGCCCAGCCGAGGTCGGGGCGGTCGAGCACCTCAACGAACCGGATGACTCCGTCGACTACGTCGAGCACGAGCATGCCTCCGGCGAGGTCGTACACGAGGTTGTCATGGTCTGGCCCCCATCCACCTTTCTGGTCGGAGCCCGGTGTAGAGACTCGTGCAGAAGGCGTCGGCGCAACCGCACGGCTCGTGAGCTTCGAGTTCTTCGACGCTGTCCGCAAGGTCGAGTCGGCCATCAGCGACGAGCGCCGCATGGAGAACACGCGCGAGTTCCGGGCTCAGCTCAAACACTCGCCGCCGACCGGTCTCGGTCATGCGACCTGAACGGCATCTTTCAGCCGTGCCGGGACCTTCTCGGGGAACGAGACGATGAGGTGACGGTCGAGGGCCTCGGCGACGCGGGCGAGGGTGTCGAGACGGTTCTTCGCACCGCCACCTTCTTCGAGGCGCGAGATCACCGATTGCGTGGTGCCCATTCGCTCCGCCAGGGCGCGCTGGCTCAGCCCTGCAGCTGTACGGAGGTCGTAGATGAGCTGTCCGAACGCTAGGACGTGCTCGATGCCAGCCCGGACTTCAGGTGCCGGATCGGGGCGCTTCTTCTTAATGTCGTCCCAGCGGGAGTAGTTGGCCATGTCGGTGTCCTTACGGGTTACGGCGGGCACAGTCGGCGGCGACGGCGCGAGCCCGAGTGATCTCGTTACGTTCGTTGTTGCGTTGCTTACGGAATGTCGTGCACAGAATGATCCGCAGGTCGGACGTGAACCTGTAGGTGATATGTCGGGCTGTTGTTCCGAGCGTAAACCGAAGTTCGAAGAGCCCGTCTCCGAGCGCCCGCGAGTAGGGCATGCGCGCCGTGAAGCCGTCGGCGGCGAGCCGCTCGACCACAACAATCGTCCGGTCCCCCTCCTCGGTGGAGAGGGTGTCTATCCACTCTTCGACCTCGTCGTGGAGTTCAATCTCGAACACCAACCTATCATCGCAGACATGCGATCATCGCACGAGAGCGATGCGTTCGATGGTCGGCTACTGCCACCCTCGCCAGATCCACCGATCGAAGTCCGGCACTGCCGCTCGTAAACGTTCCAGGTGAGGACCAGGCGAGAACGCGGTGGTTGTCGCCGTTCGTCCATCGTCGACTGACTTCGCGCCGCAAAGGCAAGGGTCTCCCGTTTGTCCAGCGCTCGGCGGTACGGCAAGAGTTGCGCGGGTGTGGAAAGTGGGTTGATGCCGTCCATCCATTTCTCGACGGATCGAAGCTCATCGTCGGCTACGCCATAGAGCCGCAACCGTGTCACCGTGTCAGTTGCGATGCAGTTCATGCGCGTCGGATTGATGCGTTCAACTTCGATCAG
>JAYUDQ010000423.1:0-1769 GCA_043739745.1 Acidimicrobiia bacterium
CTCGCCTGCGACATGGTCGTGGCCGCCAGGGACGCTGCCTTCGGCCTGCCGGAGGTGACCCGCGGGCTGGTGGCAGGCTCTGGCGGATTGATCAGGCTGCCGCGCCGGATTCCGCAACAGATCGCGATCGAGTACGCGCTCACGGGCGCCCACCTGCCAGCCGTCGATGCGCACCATTGGGGGCTCGTCAACCGGCTCACCGAGCCAGGTGGCGCCGTCGACGGTGCTCGCGAACTCGCCCGTTCGGTCGCGGCCAACGGTCCGCTGGCAGTGGCGATGACCAAGCACATCATCAGCGCCGCTGCCTCCTGGCCGACCGACGAGGTGTGGGACCGCCAACGTGGGTTGGTCGAGGGCGTGCTCGCGTCGGCTGACGCCACAGAGGGCGCCGCCGCATTCGCGGCGAAGAGGCCACCGCAATGGAGCGGTCGATGAGGCCGGACCACTCCCGCAGTACTGTTGCGGCCTTGAACGAAGATCGACAGTCCCCCGCAAGTGAGATCGGGCGCCGCAGGAACCGTGCGCTGAGCAAAGGTTCTCAGACGTACCAGGACCGCCGTCGTGAGATCGCCCGGGTCGCGGCCGAGGTCTTCAACAAGCACGGTTTCCGCGGCACCAGTCTCAGCGCCGTCGCCGATGCGCTCGGAACCGATCGCGCATCGCTGTACTACTACATCGCCAACAAGGGAGAACTCTTCGACGAGGTGGTGCGTGAGGTGACCGAGGCCAACGTCGCGACGGCCGAGACGGTGCTCGCCACGACTGAGCCGGCTCTGGAAAAGCTGAGGACGCTGATCATCGCACTGATGCGGTCCTACTCAGCCCACTATCCGCTCCTGTACGTCTACATCAGAGAGAACCTGAGCCACGTCGAGAGCGAGCGGACCGAGTGGTCGCAGTACATGCGCAGCATGAACCGTCGCTACGAGGAAGCCTTGATCGCAATCGTCCAGGAAGGCATCGACGACGGCACGATCCGCCCGCTCGCGTCCGCACGAGTTCTCGGGTTCGGCATCATCGGCATGATCGGCTGGACGAACCGCTGGTTCGTTCCGGAAAGATCTCCCGACAGCGCGGAGGCAATCGGCGCGGCCTATGCAGAAATGGCACTCGGTGGCCTCAAGACGTGAGGCAATGCCTGCTTCAGGCCGAGCAGTGCAGTAGTCGGCCGCCGTTCAGGGTCAGCATGTCGGCCATGGCATCGCCCACCGACATTCGCGCGTTCGCGTCGGGGCCGCCGAGTTCTGCCATTGCCCGATGCAGGTTGCCGACGATGCGCTCATTGTCGGCGAGTGATGCGAATTCTCCGAGATCGGTGGCCTGGGCAGCCTTGATCGGTGTCTGTCCTGCGGCATGGGCGTGAACGGCGACCTCCCACACGAACTCGAGGTAGCGCTCGATCACGTCGAGCACTTCGGGGCCGCACACCGGCCCGTGACCGGGCACGATCACGTCCGCGCCGAAGGCCCGTAGACGTTCGACAGCGGCCACGCTGCCCGGCAGCGATCCCATCACGACGAACGGCGTCCCTCCGTTGAAGACCAGGTCGCCGGTGAACAGCACTTTGGCATCCGGTAGCCAGGCAACGACGTCGTTCGTCGTGTGCGCGATGGTGCCGATGTGGTGTAGTTCTACCACTCGGTCGTCCAGCCATAGGTCGAGTCGCCGTTCAAAGGTGATGTCGGCCGGGCGGGCCCGCAGAGCACCCCAGTCGGGCTGAGTGAACACGTCTTCGTAGCGTTTGATCCCCGTCGCTCGTACGGCCTCGC
>JAYUDQ010000424.1:0-4875 GCA_043739745.1 Acidimicrobiia bacterium
CGGGCCGAGGGCCACGACGCTCTCGACGGTATCGCCCGTACGTTGGCCACCGCCGGCAAGGCCGTGTTCCTCTCGGCGCTCACGGTCGTGCTGTCGCTCGCCGCGGTGTTCCTCGTCCCCATCATGGTCTTTCGGGCCATGGCGCTCGGCATGATCTTCTCCGTCATTGCCGTCGCCAGCGCGTCGCTCACGTTGCTACCCGCAGTGCTCGTCGCCCTTGGCGACCGCGTGCTTGTGGCCCGCGGCAAGGACGACCAGAACCGGGTAGCTGAGGGCCGTTGGACTCGCATCACGACCCGGGCGATGAAGCGGCCCGGCATCACGCTGGCTGCCGGTCTCGGTGTCCTGCTGCTGCTGGCCACCCCCGCGCTCGGCATGCATCTCGGTATGCCCGGGGCGCGTGTCGTCGATGAAGGCCGGTCGAGTCGTGACGGGTACGAGATGCTCGTGTCCGCGTTCGGACCGGGGGCCGCCGCGCCGCTTTTCGTCACCGTTGCTGCGGGGCAGGAGGCGAAGGTGATCGCCACGGCGAATGCCGACCGTGGTGTCGTGGACGCACGTGTCGTGGCTCAGCGCGGCGCGACCGGGCGAACGGTCGTGCGGATCACGCCGGCGACAGCAGTCGACGACGCCGCGACGTCGGATCTCGTCGGCCGTCTGCGTTCCTCGCTTGCGGACGCGGCGCCGAGTGCGAGGGTGGGCGGGCCGGCAGCACAGAACCACGACCTCACGAACGTGTTGACCGGACGGGCGCCGATCGCAGTCGGCGTGATCACGGTGATCGCGTTCCTGCTCCTGCTCATCGTGTTCCGCAGCCTGGCACTGGCGGTCTCTTCGATCCTGCTCAACATGCTGAGCGTCGGTGCCGCGTTCGGCTTCGCCACACTCGTGTTCCAGCACGGGTTCGGTGCCGGGCTGATCGGCATCCATTCGCAGGGTTTCGTCGATGCCTGGGCGCCGCTGTTCTTCTTTGCGCTGCTGTTCGGCCTGTCGATGGACTACCAGCTCTTCCTGCTGGCCGCGATTCGCGAGCGTTACGAAGCGACCGGCGACACGCAGCTCGCGATACGTGACGGCATCGCCCGAACCGGACGTCCGATCACCAACGCGGCGTTGATCATGATCGTGGTGTTCATAGCATTCGGCATCACCGGTCCCATCCCGCCGACCGAGCTCGGCATCACCCTCGCACTTGCCGTTCTCCTCGACGCCACCGTGGTTCGCATGATGCTCGTACCGTCGCTCATGAAGCTCCTCGGCGAACGCAACTGGTGGATACCGGCGTGGCTCGACAAGCGCCTCCCACGCGTCCACTTCTCCCACTGAAGCCGCTTGATCGGCACAGGAAAAGGACCTTCGCCCCTAGCCGAATTATACCCCTGGGGGTACAATCGGTGTCTACGCTCCGAAAGAGAGATGTCCATCATGAATGCCATCGAGACCACCGTCGATCTGTCACCCGAAGATGCGGAGGTCGCTGTCCGAGCAGCGCTCGCCGAACAAGGCTTCGGGGTGCTCACCGAGATCGACATCGCCGCCGTGTTCAAGGCGAAGCTGGATGTCGATCGCCCATTCCTCAAGATCCTCGGCGCGTGCAACCCCGGGTTCGCGCAACGAGCCCTGCAACTCGACAACTCGGTGAGCCTCCTGCTCCCGTGCAACGTCGTCGTCGAAGCCACCGCAACCGGTACGAGGGTCGCAGCCGCAGATCCGCTCGAACTGATGGCCGATCCCCGCTTCGACGACCTCGGCGCAGAAGTCTCCAAACGGCTTCGTGCTGCGATCGACGCAGTAGCGACGCGCGACGGGAACCGCTAATCCGGTCACCCACCGGTACGTTGAACCATCATCGAAACCAGGAGAGACGTCAGTGGAGCTACCGGAAGAGACCGTCGCCGATCTGACCAGGCGTCTACGCCGTGCGGAGGGGCAGGTCCGTGGGGTGCAGCAGATGCTCGCGGAGGGTCGCGACTGCCGTGACATCGTCACGCAGTTGTCGGCGGTGACCAAGGCGCTCGATCAGGCCGGCTTCGTCCTTGTCGCCGCCGGGCTCACGTGGTGCCTGTCGGATCCCGAACGCGCCGCCGCAGAGGGATACGAACTCGAGGACGTCAAGAAGATGTTCCTCAAGCTCGCCTGAAGGTACCTGCCGATCGAAACCGCACGCGGGAATATATACCCCCTGGGGTATCGTTTGAACCGGGGATTCCTTCGACCAACTAGGGGCCGTCTCATGTTCTTCCGTCAGTACTACCTGGGCTGTTTGTCGCACGCGAGCTACCTGATCGGCGACACCACCAGCGGCCGGGCCGTGGTGGTCGATCCACAGCGTGACGTCGCGGAGTACCTCGCCGACGCGGAGGCGAACGGGCTGCGGATCGAGAAGGTCCTGGAAACGCACTTCCATGCCGATTTCCTTTCGGGTCACCTGGAGCTGGCATCCCGGACCGGAGCGCCGATCGGCTACGGCCGAGGGGCGGCCGGCAGGGCGGAGTTCCCGATCGAGACGTACGCCGATGGTGACCGGATCGTGTTGGGCGAGGTCGTCCTGGAGGTCCGCGAGACTCCGGGCCACACACCCGAGTCGATCAGCATCGTGGTGTTCGATCACGGGACCGAAGCCGATCCGTATGGGGTGCTGACCGGTGACACGTTGTTCATCGGCGACGTCGGCCGTCCGGACCTGTTGGCGGCGGTCGGGGTGACTGCCGATGAGCTCGCCCGTCAGCTCTTCCACTCGCTTCGTGAGCGCCTGCTGGTGCTCCCCGATTCAACGAGGGTGTTCCCGGCGCACGGCGCAGGCTCCGCATGTGGGAAGAACCTCTCGACAGAGACCGTGTCCACGATCGGCGAGCAGCGTCGCACGAACTATGCGCTCGCTCCGATGAGCGAGGACGAGTTCGTCGAGGTGGTCACGCAGGGCCAGTCGGTCGCTCCGATGTACTTCTCGTTCGCAGCGAACCGCAACAGGGAACTGCGTGACCTGCTCCTTGACGACCCGAGCGTGCCGTCGCTGACCTTCGACGAGGTCGTTGCGTATCAACGTGCCGGCGCGGTGGTCGTGGATGGCCGCGACGACGTGTCGTTCGCAGCCGGGCACCTGCGCGGTTCGGTCAACGTCGGCCTCGGTGGACGGTTCGCGGAGTACACCGGAGAGGTCATGGCTCCGGGCACACCGATCGTGTTGGTGACCGACCCAGGCCACGAGGTGGAGGCCAAGGTTCGTCTCGCCCGTATCGGCTTCGACAACGTGCTCGGCGCATTGCGGGACCCGATCGCCGCGTTCGTCAGCCATCCCGACAATGTCGAGCAGCCCTCTCGGCTGTCGGCCGAAGCGCTCGCCGCGAGCATCGGTTCCGTTCCCGGCCTGGTGCTGGTCGATGTCCGCAACCCGGGCGAGGTCGAACTCGGAACCATACGGGGTGCACGTCCCATCCCCCTGCCGTCACTGCTCACCCGCCTGGGCGAGCTCGACCCGATGGCGCCCACCGTCGTGTTCTGCGCCGGCGGCTACCGCTCCGCGATTGCGTCGAGTCTGCTGCGTTCGCGGGGGTTCGTCGACGTGTCCGATCTTGTCGGCGGCTACAGCGCCTGGTCCGGACGGGCCGAGGGCCTCGACACGTCGGTTGCGAGTGCGACGTGACGCGACCCACACCGTTGCACTCCGTCGATGGCCGACCGGGAGCGGTGGGCTGAGCCATGGACCTCCGCTCGCTCCTCACCTCACCATTCGGGTTCCTGATCGGCGTGTCGCTCGGCGCCCTCGGCGGCGGCGGTTCGATACTCGCCGTGCCCGCTCTCGTGTACGCCGCCGGGCAGACTCCCAAACACGCCACGACAACCTCGCTGGTCCTCGTCGCAATCACCGCGGTGATCGGCATCCTCCCGCATTGGCGCGCCGGGCGCGTGCGGTTCGTTCCCGGCGCGATCTTCGGTTTGGCCGGCATCGGCGGATCGCTGCTCGGCTCGCATTGGAACAAGGCCATTGACGCCAACGTGCTGCTGCTCGCCTTCGCCGGTCTCATGTTGGTAGCTGCTGCCGCGATGTGGCGACGCCTCACCGCCGCCGCTCGACCGGTGCTGGGATCGGTGGGCGCCGCGGCGAATCCTGTGGTCGGGCACCCGGCGGTGCGTCTCGATGCGGCGACTATTGCGAAGGTTGCCGTCGCCGGCACCGTGGTTGGTCTGCTCACCGGGTTCTTCGGGGTCGGTGGCGGTTTTGTCATCGTCCCCGCGCTCGTCCTCGCCCTCGGCTTCACGATGCCCGAAGCGGTTGGAACATCGCTGCTCGTCATCACCATCAACTCGATAGTGGCGCTCACCACACGGCTGCAGCCCGGGGCCATCGAATGGGCGACGGTCATCCCGTTCACCGTCGCAAGCCTCATCGGCGTGGTGGCCGGCAGCCGGCTGGCCAGCACCCGTGACTCCAGGTCGCTGCAGCGCTGGTTCGTCGGCCTCCTCGTCGTGGTGGCCGTCTACACCGCGGTACGGTCCAGCCTGGCGCTCGGCTGAGAACGAGGTGGGCAGATCACGCGACCGATGTCCGTCATCGGAGAAGCCCGTCGATCCGGTCGGCGCGATCGAGGCCCGACGGCCTCTGCGGCGTATCCTGCGTCGGTGAGTGCGCCGCGCAGCGAGCAGGCAGCGATCGTCTGGATCTCGACGAGTGGTTGTGAAGGATGCACGATGGCGATGCTGGGCGCGACAGCGCCTCGAATCGAGGAACTTCTTGCTGGTTCGCTGACCGGCATCTCATCGATCGCCTTGATCCACTCGTTGTTGGCATTCGATGCCGGTGACCGTTTCATCGACAGCCTGCTCGCCGCCGAGCGCGGCGAGCTCGATCCGTTCGTGCTCGTGGTCGAGGGCGCG
>JAYUDQ010000425.1:0-1762 GCA_043739745.1 Acidimicrobiia bacterium
ACTCGGGTATCACGCTGGAACTCGACAAGGTCGACGCCAAGCCAGGCGGCCACTGGACCGGCCACTTGAAGGTCGACCAGTATCAGGATGGATCTGACACCTATTCCTACGACGCGCCGATCGATGCCCTGGTGTGCCAGCCCGGTGCGCTCTGACACCTCGTTGTGGACGTCCGGCGGCCTCGTTGAAGTATCGAGAACGCGGCGGTCAAGCGGGTTTGCACTCCAAGACGTTGATGTCGAAGGTGAGCGGGATGACCGACAGCAGGGCGAGTCGCGAGTTGTTGAGCAGGCTGGTGTAGCTGGGGATGTCGCGTTCGCGTCCGCCGGGGGACACGACCATCATCTGCACATCGAACTCGCATGCCAACGACGCAGTGTTGGGCGCGGGAAGGAGTCGCTCGACGATCAGAAGTCGGCCGTCGGGTTTCATCGCCGAGCGGCAATTGCGCAGGATGTCGGTGCATCGGTCGTCGTCCCAGTCGTGAAGGATCCGACTCAGCACGTAGACGTCGCCGCCTTGGGGTACGTGCGTGAAGAAATCGGCGGGCTCGAAAGTGCAGCGGTCAGACATTCCGAGCGCGGTCATGCGTTGTTTCGCTTCTTCGATCACCTCGGACTTGTCAACGACAGTGCCTCGCAGGTCGGGGTGAGCGGTGAGGATGGCGGCCAGCATCGCCCCGGAACCGCCGCCTACGTCCATCACCAGCGCCGCCTGCGGGAACCTGTACGCGGCCGCGAGGTGGTCGAAGAATGGCGCGGACGCGGCCATCGCGGCGTTGAACACAGATCTTCGTTGAGGGCGCGAGTCCAGATAGCCGAACAGATCGTTTCCGAACACCGTGCGGAACGGCGACTCGCCGGTACGAACCCCGTGGAGCAGAGCACCCCACGCCTGATATCCCTCGGATCCGTAGAAGATCACCAGGTCCCGCATCGAATACGCAACGTCGGATCGGAGCCGGGCACCGATCGGAGTGAGTGAAAACGTCTGATCGTCGTGTTCGCGAAAGACGCCGTGGCTCGCCAACAGTCGAAGCACCCGGTGGAGGCCGTCCGACTCTGTGCAATCGGAGGCTGAGGCCAACTCCGTTGCTGTCAGCGGTCCGTCGGCGAGCAGGTCGGCGATGCCGAGTTCAGCTGCCACGTACAGGGCCTGGGAGACCCAGGACCCTGTCATCAACTCCAGCGTCGCCCGGCTCGGATCAGGCTCGCCCATACCTGCGGTTATAGCACAGAAATTCGCTGCGCCTCTCGTCGCCGCCGTTGCCGGGGTGCCGTGCGCGGAGCACAGTTGGGGGCCGATACGTCCGCGATCGCTCGCCGAGTCGACCGCCGCGGCGATGGCCCCTGTGTGGCGCTCGTACGGGATCGAGCCCGGACCCACTCGCCGGGTTCGACCGCTGGCTGTACATCGACGTCTGCCCACCTTCGGCGGCAGATGGTGGCGCGTTAAGATCATGTGGTCGCCGGCGCACGCGCTTCCAGCGGATCAGGGTAAGGGGTGGACATGGGGCGAACAGTGCGCCCGCCGCGGCTCGGGGCATTGGTGGCGGTGGTTGTGGTTGCTGTGAGCTGCGGTACCCGTCTGCCCGACAGCGCCTTCACCACCACCGCCACAGGGGCGCTGGGCACCGTCGCGCCCGGCATGACCGCCAGGGTGGCGGCCGGCCAGACGAGCGATGAGGGTGTGAGCGCGTCCACGATCAAGCTCGGACTCGTGGTGAGCAAGACCAGCCCGCTGGGTGCCGAAACGTTCAGCG